>JAGWRJ010000368.1 GCA_028869725.1 Alphaproteobacteria bacterium
GAGACTGGTCCCGGATGACGCCGCCTTCCCGGTCAAGATCGAGTGTTTCCCATCGGCTATTTTGGCTGAACGCCACCTGGGTCGGAATGCCACCCGGCGCGGCTCGATAAAAGTCGTGCACGGTGGGGCTGTTGGTTCGGCGGATATCCCAGCGCTGCAGTGCCTCGCCCAGAGTTTCAGAGTGCACAGTTGGTACGTCGCTATGAATTAGTCCGGCGCGGTCCAGTTCGCCGAGAATGGCCATGATGCCACCGGCGCGGTGTACATCCTCGAGATGTACGTCAGACTTTGAGGGCGCAACCTTGCACAAACACGGGACGCGCCGTGAGAGACGGTCGATGTCGGCCATAGTGAAGTCAACTTCTGCCTCATAGGCGGCGGCAAGAAGATGCAGCACCGTATTGGTGGAGCCGCCCATGGCGATGTCGAGGCTCATCGCATTTTCGAAGGCGGAGAAACTTGCCACGGACCTTGGCAGGACACGAGCGTCGTCCTGTTCATAGTACCGACGCGTATTAGCAACAATGAGCCGTCCTGCTTCACGGAAGAGTTTTTCGCGATCGGCGTGGGTTGCAAGTACGGATCCATTTCCCGGCAGGGACAGGCCCAGCGCCTCTGTCAGACAGTTCATCGAATTGGCCGTGAACATGCCCGAGCATGAACCGCATGTGGGGCAGGCGGAGCGCTCAATCGTCTTGACATCTTCGTCGCTAACTTTTTCGTCAGCGGCTGCGACCATCGCATCGATGAGGTCGAGTGCGACCGTTTTTCCATTGATGTTGATTTTGCCCGCCTCCATGGGGCCACCAGAGACGAATACTGCGGGTATGTTGAGCCGCAATGCCGCCATCAGCATACCTGGGGTGATCTTGTCGCAATTGGAGATGCACACCATCGCATCTGCGCAGTGCGCGTTGCACATGTATTCGACGCTATCGGCAATGAGTTCGCGGGAGGGCAGGCTATAAAGCATACCGTCGTGCCCCATGGCGATGCCATCGTCGACCGCGATAGTATTGAACTCGCGCGCAACGCCACCTGCTGCCTCGATCTCTCGCGCTACAAGTTGCCCCAGATCCTTCAGGTGTACGTGCCCGGGTACGAACTGCGTGAAAGAATTGACCACAGCAATGATGGGCTTTCCGAAGTCGGAATCCTTCATACCGGTGGCACGCCATAATCCGCGGGCACCAGCCATGTTGCGGCCATGGGTGGTTGTTCGAGACCTGTAGGTTGGCACAGCAAAACTCCTGAAACTGAAACCGAGGGCAATCTGTGAAGAGCGCGGGGAGTCGATAGCGTAATTCCGGGATCGGCAACAGGCTTCAAATGGCCGATTTAGTCTTTGCGCCTAACTATCGCCCAGCTGCCTCAAACCGATCGGGTCACGGCATATCCCAAGTAGCAAAATGAAAATAAAACTCTCACGTTGAGGATTTATACAAAATAAAATGCGCGCAAATATTCCTTATCTATGAGCGTAAAGTGCGATATTATTATACTATACTATAATAATATAATGATACATCATGATTTATGCTTTAGTTTGAGTTGACATGCACCCTCAGTGCGAACATGTGGGTGGATCTTGGCATGTGGCACTGGGCGGCCAGCCCCCACCCTGCTGAGCCCCCGTGGTATGCCTGTCGCTGTCGCCCTGGTGTGTCTTGGAGGGCAGGGACTTGCGGATGGCGGGAGCGGATTTTGCGCCTCGCCTCTGCGACGGCGTCGGTCCAGACCAAGCTTGGAGCCCAAGAACCCGGGGCGCTCCGACGGCGATCGAAGTCTCGGCCATGTGGTGGCGCATCGCCGTCCTGCGCCCCTTGCGCGCGGTCTTAAAGACCAGCAAGTCGCGATCGTTCGAGCTACCGATTTACGGTGTCGGGCGCGGGGAGTCTTCCTCGAGATCTGCCGTCAGGATCTCGTAGATGATTGCGGCTTTGCCAGTGAGACTGTGGCCAGATCTCGCAAGCACATCGCCTTCGCCTTCCGCCCACAATACCGCCTCTTCCACCTCTGCAACGCTCGGTGAGAGTGCTAGGATGTCCATCAGTGGGGCGTCATCAATATCCCCTACGAGATGAACCAGTTCGGCTTTTGTGATCATGGGTATAATTTCTTGCCAACGCGAAAGCCCGCGCCGCCAGCTCTTCCACCTTTGAGTCTCCTCAGAGGCGCTCGAGCATGGCGATCGCGAGCCCTCCTTCACGCATCCTAGACAGAACTGGTACATCGCTTGGGCAAATTCCCATCCCAAAGGAATGGTTCATTGCCGTACTTCTCCGTCCTTGCCTCCACGTGAAGGCATATTGATGATCGTTCAAATGCCGCGAAGAATCTTGACATAGCTCAAGCTTTGGAGCGCACGTAAATCGTGCACAAAGTGCGAGGCGGCCAGCACCAGAAATGAACCGAAAAAGCTACGAAGTGTGCCGCTAACGCCGTCGGCCGCCTGCGCCCACTTCACGGATGAGATCGGTATAATGCAGCCCGAAGCCAGCCCTTGAGTCTTACCGAGGCTGTAGTCCATCTTAAGATCAAACAAGTTCCTGACTTGTCATCATTCGGGCCCCGATCTCGCTAAATTTGGCTTCCGCCTGGTCGAGCGAGCCATTGACATTGATGGCACGGCAACAGTCCCGAACGATCACGACCTCAAGTCCGTGCGCAGATGCATCTTCGGCCGAATACCGTACGCAGAAATCGAGAGCCAGACCCGCAAGAAATATGCGCGAAAGACCGCGCTCGCCAAGATACCCCACAAGCCCGGTAGGGGTTGTCCGGTCGTTCTCGTAAAAGGTGGAATAGGAATCTATATCCGGGTGTATGCCTTTGCGAATGATCGCGGCGGCATGAGGTACATCGAGCCTCGGATGGAAAGCCGCGCCTGTTGACGCCTGCACACAATGATCCGGCCAAAGGGTCTGAGAGCCGTAGGGCATCAAAATCGTATCGTACGGCTTGCGCCCAGGGTGGGCACTGGCAAAGGACGTATGATTGGCCGGATGCCAGTCCTGAGTCAGGATGACGTGTGCAAAGCGTTGCGCCATCCGATTTATGGGAGCCACTATGCTGTCGCCCTCAGGTACGGCAAGGGCGCCGCCAGGGCAGAAATCATTCTGTACGTCCACGATGATAAGGACGTCACGCTCCGGCAGTGGGCGCCGTGCCGTCATGAGGTACTGTCCGCACTGATACTTTGTTGGCGGTCGAATGCTCTGGCAATTTCGCGCAAGGCATCTGCTACCACAACCGGATAGATTACGCCTGCCTGTAGTTTGCTTAGAGCTGAGGGCAACCGTTTTAACTCCTCAGCAGCATGCGATCGCGCCATATCGAGCGTCGCATGCGGCTCCACACGTTCGCCATGATGCATTACCTGTTTCAGGAGCGGAATGCCGTCTTGGCTATCACTCTCCAGAGAGAGTGTGTCGCCAACCATGCGACCGTCGGATGCGTACCGGCGCCAAACCTGCTTTCGACCCGGCCACGTTGCCTTTCCGGTGGACCGTTTGCGGCGCGGCAGTCCTGCATATTCCTGAAGCTTGTACGCGCAATCCAGAGCTGGAACATCTGATGAGGTTGTCAGGCTAGTACCAATTCCGAAACCATTGATGGGAGCTTTTGCATTTGCCGCAGCCATAAGGAACGCTTCGTCGAGGCCGCCGCTGGCGAAGATCGTAACCTTTGAGAGGCCGCCATTGTCCAGAATGCTGCGTACACGTTTTGAAAGCTCTATGATATCGCCACTATCAATCCTTACGCCTCGGATCTGTATCCCCTTGGCGTTCAGCCTGGGAGCCAGCGTAACAACCTTCCGTGCCGCTAACTCGGTATCGTAGGTATCGATCAGAAGGATCACATTCTTCGGTCTGGCCTGCGCGAAGACTTCAAAGGCATGCACTTCATTGTCGAAAGCCTCAATGAAGGAGTGCGCCATAGTACCATAGGTGGGGATGCCATAGATCTTTTGGGCGGCGAGTGTGGCCGTACCGGAAAAACCTGCCAGATAGCTCGCTCGTGCTGCGAGCAGACCTGCTTCCGCGCCGTGTGCACGGCGTAGCCCGAAATCAACCAGAGTCTTTCCCGGGGCAGCAAGCACCATGCGGGCCGCCTTGGAAGCGATAAGTGACTCGAAATGAAGTATGTTGATGATCCTGGTCTCAACCAGCTGCGCCTCCATAAGTGGCGCAGTGACACGCAAGATTGGCTCCTGCGCGAAAAATGCCGTTCCTTCTGCCATCGCCTCGACATCTCCGGTGAAGCGGAACGAGGCCAGATAGTCCAAAAAAGGCTTGCTGAAATCGCCCTTCTCCTTGAGCCAGTCGAGTTCATTGGAGGAAAAGCGCAGTACCTGCAGATATTCAAGGACCTGTTCAAGGCCGGCCGCGATTAAGAAACCTCGTTGCGGTGGCAGTTGGCGCACGAAAAACTCGAATACAGCAGTCCGGTTTTCACCATGCTCCAGGTAGGCCTGAAGCATGTTGAGCTGATACAGGTCGGTAAGCAGGGGGGTGGTGCGAAGGTCCATGGCAAATCCAGATGCGCGCGACCGCAGCATAAACGTCCCCTAGCCATGTTCCTGATGTGAATCAACGCCTCTGGCCGGGGTCCGCGTCACCCTTGCTCTGTTTCGAGGACGCGACACTCATGGCACGGCTCGCTTTTGTCGGTGACGTGATGCTGGGGCGGCTTGTGTCGGAGTGTCTGCGAACAGGGCTCAAGGCCGAGCAGTGCTGGGGGGATGTCGCCCCGATTCTCCAGGCGTCCGACGGGGTCATTGCCAATCTCGAATGCGCTGTGACGAACAGGCGTGCGCCCTGGGTGAGGACACCGAAGGTGTTTCACTTCCGTGCTGATCCGCATGCGATTGATGTTTTGAGGTCCGGAAATATCTGCGCGGTCTGCCTCGCTAACAATCACGTTCTGGATTTTGAGGTCGCAGGCCTCCTCGATTCGCTGGATAATCTTGAGCGGGCCGGTATCGCCCATGCCGGTGCCGGACGGAACAGGCAGCAAGCCTTTGCTGCCACAAGGTTCTCCCGGGGCGGGCTTGCCATCGCACTACTGGGCGTAACCGACAACGAGCCAGCCTTTGGGGCTGGGGAGGACAAGGCAGGTACGGCCTATGTGGATCTCAGCCAGCCTGTGGCGATGGTGGGTCCAACGCCGAAGGAGGTGGACGAGCTGCGGCTCGCGGGTGCCGATCTCATTATCCTGTCCTGTCATATGGGGCCAAACATGGTTCTGGCGCCGTCTGCAGAGATACGTCACTACCGTCACTCACTTGCCCGGCGGGGGATAGACGTCGTGCATGGCCACTCTGCTCATGTTGTTCAGGCTATCGAACAGGTGGAACGCTCCATTATCCTGCACGA
>JAGWRJ010000369.1 GCA_028869725.1 Alphaproteobacteria bacterium
AAAGAAAATCCCATCTATATCGGTTCGACGAAGCCCGGCAGTACTAATGCAGTGATGTGGGGTGCTCGTCAGCGCCGCAGTTTTTTCGCGGATGGACGTCTCAAACCGGACGCGGTGCACGGCAACGGAAAGACCAGTTTCGGTGAAGTCTAGGTCCGTGCATGCCAACGCAGCGTCGCAATTTGGTCGAGGTCGAAGCAGTCCATGACCGATGACACGGGGTGTGGGCGTGGATTGCAATCCCAATGCGATGCGTACACTGTACTAGCACATAAGGCAGGGGGGGCGCGTGACAGATCGGGATAAGCCAAAGCACGCAGAGATACTTCCATCAGGCGCGAAGCCGGACACGCGTCTGGGACGGCGCATGGTGATGTTGGGAACCGGCGGGGTACTGGCGGCTGCAACTGCAGGTGTCGCGCAAAAAGCCGCAGCAATGCCATCCACGGCAGATCCGCGCTGGCAGGCACAGTTTGAGGCCAAGGACAGCTGGCTTGAGGCACCGCACACGCGTCATCGTCTGGTGTTCGATGCGCTCACACCCAAGGGGGTCGAAGCAGCGTTAGAGTTTGCGGACAATTTTTATGTCGCCAACAAGACAGCCTATGGCCTCGATCCTGATGCGCTTGGTGTCGTCATCATTTTGCGTCATATGGCAACACCCTTTGGCTACAACGATCATGTATGGGCCAAGTTCGGTACTGCCTTCGCAGAAAAATTCAACCTCGATGCAAAGCGCGCTATTGATGCGGTGCACGGCAATCCGTTCGGTATGGTGAGCGCATCGGCGTCGGCTGCAGATCGTGCAGCAACGCCAGCAGCGCTTGCCCAAAGGGGCGTGCGCTTTGCCATTTGTGGCATGGCCACGACGGCGATCGCCGGCATGATCGCAAAGCAGACAGGTGGCAGCGCGCAGCAGGTCCACCACGAATTCGTGTCAAATCTGATCGCTAACGCACTCATCGTCCCGGCCGGCATCGTTGCTGTCAACCGTGCCCAGGAACATGGGTATGCCCTGGCCTATGCGGGTTAGACTGGGGCGCGAAAAGGCCTGATGGCTAATGAGAGCTGGGCCGAGTTCTGTTGCGGACGAAGGAGATCAGCTTTTGCAGGTCTGCAAAGCGGATAGCCCCCGGGACGAGAAGGTCTCCCACAACTAATCCCGGCGTTCCCTCCAGTCCAAGTCCGCGAGCTTCTGCCCGGTTGCGGGCGAGTATGGCGCCGATTGTAGCCTGATGCGTTTTCAGATCGGCATCCAGTCGCGTCAAGCTGATGCCAGCTCTCAGCAGGGCTGCACGGATCTGTGTCACGCTACTGAGGCGCTCGGGCGTTGCAAGCAGAGCGTTATGAGCGATGAGATATTTGCCTTGATACTTTGCCGCCAGCGCCGCGCGGGCCGCATAGGTTGAGATGGGCCCAAAGATTGGCCAGTCCTTGAACAGCACACGCACGCCTGGATCAGTTTTGACCAGCCGCTCGAAATCGGGCGCCATCGCCCGGCAATAGGGACAGTTGTAATCCATGTATTCGACAACGGTGACGCTAGGGCGGGAGGTACCTAGTCCGGGCAGCAGTGGTGCGGCCAGAATCTGGGTCATGCCGGCGGCGCTTATCTGCGCCACCCGTTCGCGCCCACTGCCAGCACGCGACGGCGTCGCCAGCAGAAGTAAGGTCAAAATGAGCGGTCCCAGATTACGCACCATAACTCCTGACCAGACCTTTGGCCTAAGCCCGTAGGCAACTGGCCTACACGCGCTGCTAGCGGGAACCAACTCGATTTGGTCTCAAAACACGACATAACCGCCGTCGATCACGAACGTGTCGGCGGTGTGGTACCGTGAGGCGTCCGAGGCCAGATAGACCGCGATGCCCGAAAAATCCTCGGGCTGACCCCAGCGGCGCATCGGAACGCGTGGCATGACCTTTTCGGTGAAGACGGGATTGTTCTGGGCCCCTTCGGTCATCTCGGTAGCGATCCAGCCCGGCGCAATTGAGTTCGCGCGAATGCCATAGCGTGCCAGTTCCACCGCGAGGGCACGTACCATCGACAGCACTGCTCCCTTTGACGCGCCGTAGGCAGCATTGCGGGCAGCTCCCTCTATGCCCGCTGTCGAGGCCACCGCAACAAGAGAGCCTCCCACATCGCCAGCCTTGGCCCGCGCTGTCATGTGCTTGGCAGCTTCACGAAAGGTCCAGAACACACCATCTTCATTGACAGAATGGATCTTGCGGAAAAGTTCGGTGGTCATTTCGGTGATGGGAGCACCACCACCGATGCCGGCATTTGCCACGACGCAGTCCAGGCGCCCGAAATTCTCGACAGCAGCCTTCATGCCAGCGCAGACCTCATTTTCCTTGGAGACATCAACCTTGCGGGCGTTGACCCTGTGGCCATAGCTGCGGAGCTTTTCCAGGGCCCTGGCATTTTTTGTTTCGTTCAGCCCCCAGATCTCCACATCTGCGCCTGCTGCGGCCAGTCCTTCAGCCATGCCTAGACCGATTCCGCCATTGCCCCCAGTCACGAGCGCACACTTTCCGCTGAGATCAAATGGTTTGAACATGGTGCTCCTCCATAGCGCAACTCAGATCACGCTAGAGGGGCAGAGCCCGGCCGTCCAGCGCGCTTATGGCGGTGCTCAGTCTTGAGGGGCAGGGGGAAGACCCAGGTGAATGCGGGCACTGGTTCTGATCATGCGCTCAGTCTCCTGCCAGAGGCCCAGCGGTAGGGCGCCAGGTTCGAACCATGTGGCATCCATGGCATCGCTCGCCGCCACCGCCTCACCAGACAGGGCACGCGCGCCGTAATCGATGAGGACATAGTGGCCGGCCGCGCCGAGCGGGGTGGCGTCGACAATTTCGGCGACACCCGCAAGACCCAGAATTTCGACTTCGAGACCGGTCTCTTCACGGATCTCCCGCCGCAAGGCCTCCTCCAGGCGCTCTCCGTGCTCGACCCGGCCCCCTGGCAGGCTCCATTGCCCCGCCCGAGGGGGATTGCGGCGACGGATGAGCAGGACCTGCCCCTGCGCATTC
>JAGWRJ010000370.1 GCA_028869725.1 Alphaproteobacteria bacterium
GCTGTAGAGCCAGGCAACGCCTACCCCGATGGCGATGAGCGTGAACATGTTGAGGTGGCGGGTGACAAGAGATTTCCAGCCGCGGGCAAAGAAGGGCCAGCCGCTCCACAGGACCACCGGCGTGGCAAGGGCAAACTGGATCCAGTCCGAGGCCCCCTGGCCGATGATGGCGCGCAGATGGGCGATGTCGCCGGCCATATCAAGGATGAACACCGGAACTGCAAGGACGAGGGCAAACCAGAAGCGGCGTCGCATATCGGCGAGTTCGTGGTTGGGTTCGCTCGTTGTGGTCGCAGTCACGGGCTCGAGGGCCATGCCGCAGATAGGACAGGCTCCCGGCCCCTCCTGTCGGATCTCAGGATGCATAGGGCAGGTGTAGATGGTGCCTGTGGTCTGCGCGGGCCGCGGTGCGTCGCCCTTCGTCAGCCATTTTGCCGGATCGGCACTGAATTTCTCCTGGCAATGCGCGGAGCAGAAATAATACCGCTGACCGTCATGCGTAATGTGATGGCGAGCTCTTGCTGGCTCCACCTGCATGCCGCAGACGGGATCTTTCTCTGTCGCGTTGCCCGCGCCGTGAGCGTTGCTGGACTGAGGGTGATGGCTTGACATGTTCCCTCCGCTCTGGACTGAGACACCCTGGCAGGGCATATACCCCGGGTGGGGTATACTCAAGTCCGCGGCACCCTGTATCACGGTACGCAGAGGAACATTGATGCACAGCAAATCCAATCTGCAGACACGGCTCAAACGGATCGAAGGGCAGGTGCGTGGGATTTCGGGAATGGTCGAGGAGGGGCGCTACTGCATCGACATCCTGACCCAGATCCGCGCCGTTCATGCCGCGCTTGCAAAGGTCGAAAGCCAGCTTCTGCAGGGCCATCTTTCCCACTGCATCGAGTCGGCGATCATCAGCGGCGACCGCATCGAGCAGCGCAAAAAGGCCAGCGAGCTGATCACGCTTCTGGAGAAATCGTCACGCTAGCCGGCACGAGCCGGGATCAAGTCCTTGATGGCAGAACTGTCGACAGGAGCTTCGACTTGGCACGGGTAGGGTGCCACAGCGTCAGCAGGAATTTGGTGAAGGTGATGCGCCGGCCTATCGGAATATCAGCAGGGGATGAGGGGCGGAGGCATGACGAAGATTTTGAAGTGGGCTGGCGCTGTTGTTGCGCTCGCTGTGGTCGTGGGTGCAGGCATAATCGGCGTTGCGTATTCAGGGCTCTATGATGTTGCCGCCGACGTGCCGCATAGCAAACCTGTCTACTGGCTGATGCAGCTGACGCGAAACCGGTCAATCGCCGTACATGCGGGCTCAGTGCATGTCCCCTCCGATCTGCTCGCCACCAAGCGTGTCCTGACGGGTGCCGGCCTTTACGCCGGCATGTGCACCAGCTGCCATCTGGCTCCAGGCATGGCCAGGACCGAGATCTCCCAGGGGCTTTATCCGGCGGCGCCGGAGCTTGCGAAGGGCACTGATCTGTCGCCGGCAGAAGAGTTCTGGGTCATCAAGCACGGAATCAAGATGACGGGGATGGCAGCTTGGGGGCGGACCCACAGCGACACCCTGATCTGGGACATGGTGGCATTCCTGCAGAAGCTGCCGACATTATCGCCGGCGGCGTATCAAGCGGTCATCCGCATGGCTCCC
>JAGWRJ010000371.1 GCA_028869725.1 Alphaproteobacteria bacterium
GCACTTTGGGTGGCAGGGCTAATAGCCATTTCAGCGGCAGCGCTATTTGCGATCGTGATGATCGGTACGCGCATGGCAGGCGCTCTCACCATGGGTGCCGATGCACTTAAATATACAGGCTATATAATTGCTGCAGTCGTAATTCCGCTCTGGCTGCTTTTGCGCTTCATCTACTTCCTGCAGCAAGGTCAACGGACGCGCCCTGGTCCCAAAACAGACGCGCGCTCTGCGGCTCACGCATCCAGCTTCAAACCGCGCAGATAACCACGTCGGCGCACAATGACGATGGCCGCGGCCAGGCTCAGCGTAATGGCAAGGCCTGCTAACACCATCCAGTTACGGTGCGCGCCCAGCATGGACAGGCCGTATCCCGCCAGCACACCCGGCGCGAGCAGTGCCGGCACCCAGATGATCGCTGACGTCACATTGGCGAGCCAGAAGCGTGCAGAAGACATCTTCGTGATGCCGGCGAGCAGCGGCAGTACCGCCCGGAACGGTCCCAGAAAGCGGCCCAAAAAGATACTCTTGGCGCCGTGACGACTAAAGAACTCATATCCCCGCGTCAGCATCTCGGGATGGCGGGTGAAGGGCCACACCGTCTCGGTCAGATGCCCGTAACGGCGTCCCAGCCAGAATGAGCAGGAGTCGCCCAGCACCGCACCAGCTATGCCGCCAATGATGACCGGCCAGGCCGGTAGCGCGTGCGCCGCTATAAGGGCGCCACAGGCCAGGATTACGGTGGTCCCTGGAAAGAAGAAGCTGACGAACGCAAACGACTCCCCGAAGGTGACGAGGAACACCGTGGGAAGCGCCAGATGGGCGTGGCTGGAAATGAAGCCCAGAAGAGCGTGCACAAGGTTGTTGATCAAAAAGCAAGGCTCCTCTGGGGATTCTTATATGGGGCTACGAGCGCGCTGCGTCGAGACGTGATGCCAGCATAGCCCAAGGATTTGAGCGGCGCAGCAGAGCCCCGCGGCCCGGGCGTGCAAATGCCATGAGACACTTTGCCAAGCCCTGGGTCGAACCATATCAACTAATTGAACTGCCTTGTGAATTCTTGTCAGGGTGCCACGTCAGCCGCGGGAACTGCCCTGGCCTGGGCACCCGCCCGGACCCGCACCCGCGGGTCCAGACCGTCTAGCGCCTAGTTGGGAATGCGGACCGGCAAATGCTCATAGCCTTTGACAAAGCTGGAGGCGACACGCACGGGTTCACCCACTACCTCGATCCGCGGGAAGCGCGCCAGGATCTCTTCCCAGATCACCCGCAACTGCAGCTCGGCAAGCCGGTTACCCACGCAGCGGTGAATTCCAAAGCCGAACGACAGATGCTGACGTGGCCGCGGCCGGTCGATGATGTAAGCGTTGGGGTTCTCGATCACCTCTTCATCGCGATTGCCGGAGACGTACCACATCACTACCTTGTCGCCTTCGCGGATCAGCTTGCCGCCGAATTCGATGTCCTGGGTAGCCCGACGACGCATATGGGCAAGCGGGGTCTGCCAGCGAATGGTCTCCGACACCATCGAGGGAATGAGATCCGGATTAGCCCGCAGCTTGTCGTATTGATCAGGGTTCTGATTGAGCGCAAGGACGCTGCCGGTGATCGTGTTTCGGGTTGTGTCATTGCCTCCAACGATCAGAAGGACCAGGTTCCCCAGGTACTCCATGCGGTCCATGTTCCGGGTCGACTCGCCATGGGCCAGCATCGAGATCAGATCACTTTTGGGTTCGGCATTGACACGTTCGTTCCACAGCTGGGTGAAATACTGGACGCATTCCATCAGCTGTGCGCGGCGATGCTCGTGGCTGACGAAGTTCGAAGACTTCGGATTGGCCGTTGCGATATCCGACCAATAGGTCAGCTTGCGCCGATCTTCCCAGGGAAAATCAAACAGCGTCGCAAGCGTCATGGTTGTCAGTTCGATCGAAACCTTATCGACCCAGTCGAAATCCTCACCACGGGGCAGAGAGTCCAGAATGCGGCCGGCACGTTCGCGAATGATCGGCTCAAGCCGCTCCAGGTTCATGGGTGAAACTGCAGGGGTCACCACCTTGCGCTGGGCGTCGTGCTTGGGCTGATCCATCGCGATGAACATCGGCAGCTTAAAATCCTCCGGAGGATCGACGATGGTGATTGCCGGCTCGGAGGAGAACACCTGATGATTGCTGTCCACCTTCATGATGTCGTTGTACTTGGTGATCGACCAGTACGGTCCGAACTCATGTTCGGCACAGTAATGGACCGGATCTTCCTTGCGCAGCCGCTCAAAATACGGCCACATCGCATCGTTCTTGAACAGCATCGCATCGGCGACATTGATCTTGTCGAGCGGCATGCTCCAAGCATCGTGATCGGCCTGTTCCACAAACGAACGGGCGGCACTGCTCATGACGAACCTCCTTCAGGAGAACCAATGCCCTGACAGAATGTCATGGCGCGGGCGCCTTGCCAATCGCCCGACATTTTTGCACCGCAGCATGCCAGCGCCGTGCCACTGACGGATTGGTCGTGCGACAAATTGCGTGTAGACTTGGCGCGTGTTGAAGGTGCGCGGGCTGACTCGCGACCGAAGCGGGTCAGGCCGATTGTTCGGGAGACCGCCCATGACCGGTACACACATCCGAAATCCCATAGAATGGAGCGGCGCCGCGCTGGTACAGGCCGGGCGCAATCTGGGTACAGCACTCAATTCGCTGCAGGGCGAGCGCGTGCACGCCCATGACCCTGCTCCGGCCATCCGCCGCATTACGGTCGCCGATCTTATGATCGCGCTACGCAAGGGCTACGAGGATTTTACCGCCTATCGTAGTGACGTGGCGGTGCTGTGTCTGGTCTATGTTGTGGCCGGTCTTGTGATCGCCCGCCTGACCCTCGGTCATGGCCTGCTTCCCATGCTGTTTCCGCTGGCAAGCGGCTTTGCCATTCTGGGTCCGCTCTTCGGCGTCGGTCTCTATGAAATGAGCAAACGACGCGAGCGAGGAGACGAGGTCAGCTGGACCAATGCCTTTGCTGTGACCGGCGAGGAGGGGTTCACCGCGATCGTAATCCTCGGCGCACTCGTCATCTTCGAGTTCCTGGTCTGGCTCGCTGCGGCCTATCTGATCTACCGCGCGACCATGGGCCCCACGATGGCCGATAACGCCGGACGCTTTATTGCGTCGGTGTTCACGACGCCGGCCGGTTACGCGCTCATCGGCATCGGCTGCGGCGTCGGCTTCCTCTTCGCCCTGCTCGCACTTTGTCTTGGCGTCGTGTCGTTTCCCATGCTGCTCGACAATGGCCGGATCGGATTGGAAAATGCGCTTGCGGCCTCATTCCGCGCAGTCGCCCGCAATCCACTGCCAATGGCACTATGGGGCCTTATCGTTGCCGCATCCCTGATCCTCGGCAGCCTGCCCTTCTTCCTCGGGCTCATCGTGGTACTGCCGGTGCTGGGCCATGGAACCTGGCACCTTTACCGGCGTCTGACCGGCTGAGGTTCAGTTCGGGCTTTGCAGATCGTGCGGATGAACCTCATGCGTCCGCGCGCAAAATTCGCATTTGGCCCGGATGATGCCATCGGCATCAGCAAGGCCATCGCGCTCCTGCGGCTGATAGGCACGCAATACCGCAACGATACGCTCGGTGCTGCAATCGCAGCGAAACTCGATTGCCTCGGAGGGATGAACACGCACGTCGTCCTCGTTGAACAGGCGCCACAGCAGGTTCTCTGCCGGCAGTCCGACATCAATGAGTTCAAAATCTTCGAGCGTGTCCAAAATCATGCCCAGACGCAGCCAGTCGTCCTCGCTCTGGTTCTTTTCGGGAATGGCCTGCAGCAGCAGACCTGCGGCACGCCAATGCGCCGGCTTTCCAGGTTCCAGTACGGGCACCGCGGCCAGACGGATCCGTGTAGCCAACTGCTCGGATTGGGCAAAATACGTCTCGGCGCTCTGGGCAATCCCCGCCGGCTCGAGCGCCACAATGCCCTGATAGGTCTTGCCGTCGCGCCGCGGCTCGATGGTGATGGCCAGCGCGCCCCGACCTGCCTGCTGGGCAAAATCAGGCATCGTCCCGCTGAGCGCCACAAACCGCGCCTCGTCGAGGCGGGCATAGGCGCGGACACCCGCAGCACGCGCTCCGTCTTCAGCTCCGTAGTAGTCAGCAGCCACCAGATCGAGCGGGCCATCAGATTGCGTCTGAACCGTGAGCCGTCCGTCGAGCTTGAGCGTCGAACCCAAGAGCGCCGACAATGCCAGGGTTTCACCCAGCGTGCGATTGGCAGCTTCAGGCAAGGCATGGGCCGACAGGGCCCGCGCGGAAACAGCCGACAGACGCACGAGGCGACCACGCACGCCGGCATTGGCAAGATCAAATGAGAGTACGAAATCGGCAGGCGGGGCCGGCCGGTACTGGGGCTGGGTCATGGCACAGTGCTATATGGCGGGCCTCTGGGGCCGATTCAAGTTGACCGTCGCGGCACCATCGCCGCAACGCACTTAGCGGAGCCCCTCTGCGCTCAGCTCAGGCACCAGGCGAGTATCGCCTTCTGGGCGTGCAAGCGGTTTTCCGCCTCGTCGAAAACCACGCTCTGCGGCCCATCGATCACGTCATCAGTCACTTCCTCGCCGCGATGAGCCGGCAGACAGTGCATGAAGATCGCATCCTTGGCGGCCTTGGCCATGAGGTGAGCATTGACCTGATAGGCCTTGAGCAGGTTGTGACGCTTGGTCATGTCCGCATCGCCCATCGAGACCCAGGCGTCGGAGACGACGCAGTCGGCGCCAGCTACCGCCTTCTCCGGATCGTCACCGAACTCGACATCGGCACCGGCTCCGGCCGCCCATGCCCGCAGCGCATCCTTGGCGCTCAGTTCCCTGGGTGAGGCGACGCGCAGTTTGAACCCAAAGCGGGCCGCGGCATGCACCCATGAGGTCAGCACGTTGTTTGAATCTCCGCTCCAGGCAATGGTGGCCCCCCTGATCGGGCCGCGATGCTCCTCGAAGGTCATGACATCGGCCATCACCTGGCAGGGATGGGAGATGCGTGTCAGCCCGTTGATCACCGGCACCGTCGCATGCTCGGCAAGTTCACGCACCATTTCGTGGTCGAGCAGCCGGATCATAACCGCATCGACGTATCTGGAAAGAACACGCGCAGTGTCGGCAATGGTTTCCTCGCGCGCCAGCTGCATGTCCTTGCCCGACAGCATGATTGTCGTTCCGCCCAGCTGACGCATGCCGACATCAAAGGAAATGCGGGTGCGGGTGGACTGCTTGTCGAATATGAGTGCGAGAATGCGCCCGGCGAGCGGAGCGTGGGCATCCTGCGCCCCTTTGGGCAATCCGGCCCGTGCGCGCTTGCGTGCCCGGGCATCATCGAGGATCGCACGCAGGCTCTCGCCGTCAAAATCCGACAGATCCAGAAAATGTTTCGGCCCCTCGGCCGTGCGGGTCAGCGCGTTCACCCCTTGCTCTCCATTTCGTTGGCGGCGGCCTCGAGCGCACCCAGCGCCTCACGTACCTGGTCTTCGGTGATCGTCAAGGGCGGCAACAGACGGACCACATTGTCCCCGGCGCCTACGGTCAGCATATGCTGCTTGCGCAGCACCGCAATGAAGTCCGTGTTGGGCACCCTGAGCTTCAGTCCAATCATAAGGCCTTCGCCGCGCAATTCCTCAAACACGCGCGGGTGCGCTTCGATCAGCCCTGCAAGCTGTTGACGGGCATAGGAGGCAATACTGCGCACGTGCTCCAGAAAACCATCGTCAAGCACGACATCGAGTACCGCGTTTCCCACTGCCATCGCCAGAGGATTGCCGGCGAAGGTGCTGCCGTGCACGCCGGCAGTCATGCCGTCGGCAGCCTCCGCCTTTGCCAGACAGGCACCGAGCGGAAAGCCGCCACCTATGCCTTTGGCAATCGCCATGATGTCGGGCGTGATGCCCGTCCATTCATAGGCAAAGAGTTTGCCGGTGCGCCCGATTCCGGTCTGAACCTCGTCGAAGATCAGCAACATGCCGGTGTCATCGCACAGCCGGCGCAGATGGCGCAGGAACTCGTTGGAGACCCTGCGAAGACCACCTTCACCCTGTACAGGCTCGATCAGCAGCGCTGCCGTCTGCGCGGTATCGAGGGCACCAAGCGCCGCCATGTCGCCGACCGCGATCTGATCAAAGCCTTCAACCTTGGGCCCGAAGCCTTCGAGATATTTCGCCTGGCCACCAGCAGCGATGCCGGCCAGCGTGCGACCATGAAAGGCACCTTCAAAACTGACAATGCGGAAGCGCTCTGGCGCACCGTTCACGAAGTGATGGCGGCGCGCCATCTTGATGCTGCATTCAATCGCCTCCACACCCGAATTGGTGAAGAACACCGTGTCGGCGAAGCTGTGTTCCACCAGCCGGCGGGCCAGCTTTTCCTGTCCCGGCACGCGATAGAGATTGGAGGTATGCCACAGCATGCCTGCCTGCTCGCGCAGGGCGGAGACAAGATGGGGATGCGCGTGACCGAGGGCATTGACGGCGATACCCGCGGCGAAATCGAGATATCGGCTGCCATCCTCGGCGAAGAGGTAAGGGCCCTCGCCGCGGACAAACGCAAGGTCGGCCCGATTATAGGTTGGCAGCAGATACGGAAACAAAGCAGCACTCCTTCAGGTTCATTTTGCGGTGCAAACGACAAAGCCGGGCACAGGGCCCGGCGCTGCGCTTATCGCTCCGATCGCTGTGGCGGTGCAACGGAATTCGCCAGGCGACCGGTACGGTTCCCGTTGCAGGCCCTGCCGCCATACCCGAGCCATCCGGGCCGAGAAGCAATGCCGTGCACGAAGAGCTCCGGCGCCAGGCGAGTTTCCCACAGATTCGATTTTGTGGACAAGGTATGGGGTTTGCCGGGTATTCCTTGTTAACGGCGTCACAGTGTGCACCATATCTTGTGGCAGAGCCAGGGAGGCGCAGCATGGGGTGGACAGACGAACGGGTCGAACAGCTCCGGTCCTTATGGACCGAAGGTCTGTCGGCCAGTCAGATTGCGCGAGTATTGGGTGGGGTGACCCGCAATGCCGTGATCGGCAAGGTCCACCGGCTGGGGCTGGCCGGGCGGGCGACCCCTGCGCGCGCCGAGCGGCCGCGCCTGCCATCGGCGCCCAAGGTGACGGTGCGCGCCCATACGCCGCCCGCACCGGTGGTGGAAGAAGATCCGGTTATTCTTGATGACGGCACCTTCGCCACAGTGCTGACCATCAATGACCGGATGTGCAGATGGCCGATCGGCGATCCCAGTGAGAACGAGTTCCATTTCTGCGGTCGCAAGCCGAAAAACGGCTCGCCTTACTGCGAAGCACATGCGCGCAAGGCGTACCAGCCCCAGCAGCGTCGCGAACGTGACAAGGGGCGCATGGCGAGCTGACGGAGACCTCAAAGCGCCCTATTCAGGGCGCACTCCAGGCTGCCGAGCGCACATCGAGGACATCGACCAGAAAGTCGATGACCGCCCTGACGCTCGGCAGCAATCCGCGCCGCGAGGTAAAGACCAGATGCATGGTCGCCTCATGGGAGCCCCATTGCGGTAGGATGTGGACCAGCTGCCCCTGTGATAGTGCGCCACGAAACTGCAGTTCCGGCAGATAGCCTACTCCCACCCCGTCCATGGTTGCCTGGCGCAGAATCGCAAAATCGGTGGCCGCAAGGCGCGGCTCGTGAACAAACTCCTGCTCCTGTCCGTTAGCGCCGACCAGAATCCAGCGGTCGGTACCGGGAATCTCGGTAAAGCCGAGCGTGGGAAACCGCTGCAGATCCTCGAGGCTTTCTGGCGTGCCGAGCCTGGCAAGCAGACCGGGGCTCGCCATCAGCCGCGACTGGGTGCGGCCGATGATCTTGAGCTGAAGTCCGACATCGGTATCTAGGCGCTCGCGCACCCGCACCGCCACGTCCACCCCTTCCTCGATGAGATTGATCCGCCGGTTGGTGACAATCATCTGGATGCGCAGTCTGGGAAAGCGCTCCAGAAATCCCGGCAATGCAACGGCCAATAGCCGGTCCGCCCCGACCGGGCAGGAGATGCGGACCACCCCCTGTGGTTCTGCCTTCAGCCGGCTTGCCGCCGCTTCAATAGTGTCGGCCTCGGCCAGCGCCGCGCGGGCATGACGGTAGACGTCCTGGCCAATTTCGGTCACGGCAAAGCGCCGGGTGGAACGCTCGAGCAGACGTACGCCAAGCTCGTCTTCAAGCGCACGGATTCGCCGACTGATGCGCGATTTGGGTACGCCCATTGCCCTGCCCGCCGCCGAAAATCCACCATGGGCGACGACGGCGACCAGCAGCCTCAGATCGTTCAAATCCCCGATGGGCATTGTTCTGCCTGCAGGACCCGCGCGCGCAACGAGGCGCGGGATTACCGGTACCGTTGCAACGATAGATCACGCGTCGCGCTCTGGGCAATGCGCGTTTGGATGAGCAAGCAGGTGATTTGCCTTTTACTGGTGCCTGCACCAAGCCACGTCACACCCGGGCAAGCAGTGGCAGCGCGGCCCTACTCAGGCAGTTTCTTTGACAAACGCGTCGTCGAGCGCATAGCCCGCAGAGCGCACCGTGCGGATCGGATCGCGGACGCCCTCGATATTGAGGGCCTTGCGCAGACGGCCGACATGGACATCCACTGTCCGCGCCTCGACATAGACATCAGAACCCCATACCGCATCCAGCAGCTGTTCGCGGCTGAAGACACGACCAGGATGCTGCAGCAGATGATCGAGCAGTTTGAACTCAGTCGGCCCCAAATGAATGTCACGACCATGGCGGCGGACGCGATGGGCGGCGCGATCCATTTCGATGTCGCCGATACGCACGACATCTTCGGCCAGACCTGGCCGGATGCGACGCATCACGGCCCGCAGCCGCGCAAGCAATTCGGTCATCGAAAATGGCTTGGTAATGTAATCGTCTGCCCCCGTATCGAGGCCGCGGATGCGATCGCTTTCCTCGCCGCGCGCGGTCAGCATCAGGATCGGAATATTGCGGGTCTCCTGTCTGGTGCGCAGACGGCGGCAAACCTCGATCCCTGACAGCTGCGGCAGCATCCAGTCCAGCACAACGACATCCGGCCGCTCCTCATTGGCGACCAGCAGGGCCTCTTCACCGTCTCTGGCTTCAAGGACACGATAGCCCTCGCGTTCGAGATTATAGCGCAACAGCGTGACAAGTGCGGCTTCATCTTCGACGACAAGGACGGTCGGCTTCAACGTCATGGCTGCTCACGTTCAAATGGCACGGTCGTGGTGCTGGTGACATCCAGTTTGGGACGATCAATCGACAGATGGCCGCCTTTCACCATATGATAGACGGTCTCAGCGATATTGGTGGCGTGATCGCCCGCACGCTCTATGTTCTTGGCCACGAACAGGAGATGGGCACACAGACCGATGGTGCGCGGATCTTCCATCATGTAGGTCAGAAGTTCACGAAACAGGCTGTTGTAGATCTCGTCGATTTCACCGTCATTGCGCCACACGGTAACCGCACCTTCGGAGTCGCGGTCGCTGTAGGAATCAAGTACCAGCTTCAGCTGGGACAGCGCTGCCCGGCCCATGCGCGCGAGGCTCTGGGTCAGACGGATCGGAGGCTCGCGGTTGAGCACCAGTGCGCGCTTGGAAATATTCTTGGCGAGATCGCCGATGCGTTCGAGCTCGCTGGCGATTTTGATCGCCGCAAGCGTCTCACGCAGATCGACGGCCATGGGCTGGCGCAGAGCCAGGAGCTTGAGCGCCTTGTCCTCGATCTCCTGCTGCAGCACATCCACTTTGGGATCCTGGCTGATCGCCCGTTCTGCGAGCTGGGTATCGCGCCGTGCGATGGCATCGATCGCATCAGCGAGCTGGGATTCGACGAGACCGCCCATCTGCGCCACGGTGGCAGCAAGACCCTCGAGCTGCTCGGTAAAGGCTTTGACTGTATGTTCGCTCATGATGCTCCTGTCCGGGGCCTTTGCCCTGGCTCCCTGGATAGCTACGCGCTCAAGGCCACGTCATTGCAACAGTTTTATAAAGCTTCCGTGACACCCCGGGGTTCCAGCTCCGCGGCCGGAGCGGCCGGCAGCGTCACCGTAAAATTCGAACCCTGACCGGGCTGGCTTTCGATACTGAGGCGCCCCTGGTGCCGGCTGACGATGTGCTTGACGATGGCAAGGCCAAGACCAGTGCCGCCGCGTTCACGACTGCGCTTGACATCGACCCGGTAGAACCGCTCGGTCAGGCGCGGAATGGCCTCTCGGGGTATGCCCTCCCCATCATCGCGCACGCTGACTGCGACCATGGCACCTGCACCGCGGCGGCTCTGCCCCGCCACTGCCGACAGGGTCAGCCACACATGGCCGCCGCGGCGGCCATATTTGATCGCGTTGTGGATCAGGTTCTGGAACAGCTGGATCAGCTCGTCGCGCTGGCCTGTGACCTGAGGTAACGCTGCAGGCGCCTCGATGCGGATCTCGACCTCATCCGCCGCCGCCAGGGGGGTAAGTGCCGCCGCCGCATCGCGCACCACGCTCTCAAGGTCGACACGACCCGAGGGCGGAACATGCTCGTTCTGTTCGATGCGGGTCAGAGAGAGCAGATCGTCGATCAGCCGGCGCATGCGCCCGGATTCAACACTCATGATATCGAGAAACTTCTCGCGCGCCTCCGCATCGTCCCGGGCGTGGCCCTTGAGAGTTTCGATGAATCCGGACACCGCGGCCAAAGGCGTACGCAGTTCATGACTGGCATTGGCGACAAAGTCGGCGCGCGCCTCCTCGGCGCGGCGAATGGCTGTCAGATCATGCAGGAGCAGCGCCGTCAGCGGCGGGTCCTGACCGACGCGCGTGACATGGGCTTCGTAATGGCGTTCGAGCGGCACGTGAACGGTGAACGCGATCGAACTCGGTTCGCCCGAGACACGGGTGCGCTCCACAGCCTCAAGCACCGACGGCGTGCGGAAGACGGCAGCAACCGGCTTCTTCTGGGCATCAAGCCCAATTACTGCGCGCATCGCCTTGTTGGCCAGGATGACCCGCCCGGACGCATCGAGGAGAAGCACTGGCACAGCCAGATGCTCAAGAATCTCGCGGGCGGCCACCGGCAGGTTCTGCTCAAGCCTTACCTCGGGAATGCTGTCTGCCCGTTCCAGGCGAGCCCGACGACCGGCCAGGGCACCAGCCACTGCGCAGAGTACGGCCAGACCAAGACTGAGCCACGCAGATGCGGGCCCCGCCCACAGGGTCGCGACGGCCCCTGCCACAAGCCCCACTGATACGGCCAACCAGGCTTTGCGGTCCAAGTGTCCTCCCGTTCTGCCCCGCCCTCTCGCCACAGCGATTCGCTTCACCACTATACGCGCAGCTCTGCGACGCTGCCGCAACATCGTTGCCCCGAACCCTTTCATGTGGGCTCAAGGGATCCGGCTTGACCTGACGCGCACCGCTGCCGGAACATGATGCTGCGGCTGGCTTTGTGCCGCGAGGCTCAGGACAGATCATGCCCACAGCTAAGGCCGTACCGCATCCCTCCGAGCTGACCTCGCTGCGCACCAAACTGTTCTACGGCTTTGGCTCGGTCTCGTTTGGCGTCAAAACCAATGGCTTCCAGACCATTCTCCTGCCTTTTTACAATCTCGTCCTTGGCCTGCCGCCACAATGGGTTGGCGCTGCACTGGGTTTTGCGCTCATCTTTGATGCCTTTCTGGACCCCTTCGTCGGACAACTATCCGACAATCTCCACACACGCTGGGGGCGACGTCACCCCCTGATGTATGCGAGCGCCCTGCCGGTCGCACTCAGCTATCTGCTCCTGTGGAACCCGCCGGCTCTCTCCAAGCCAGAACTCTTCGCCTGGCTCGTGGTCTGCGCCATCATCACCCGGACCTTCATCACCTTCTACGAAATCCCCAGCTCGGCCCTGGTGCCCGAACTTACGGACGACTACGACGAGCGGACGTCATTTCTTGCCTATCGGGTATTCTTTGGCTGGTACGGCGGAATGACCATGCTCACACTCGCCTACCTCGTCCTTCTCAAACCTGACGCCACCCACAAGGTGGGCCAGCTCAACGAAGCAGGGTACCATACCTACGGCCTGATCGCGGCAATAGTCATGTTCGCGGCGATCATGATTTCGGCCGCAGGCACGCACCGCTTCATCCCCCTCTTTCGCAAGCCGCAGGTCGAGCGCCAGTCGTTGCGCGCTTACAGCAGGCAGATGCTGGAAACACTTGCCAACCGGCCATTTCTGATCCTGATGGTATCGACCCTTCTTACCAGTCTTGCGACCGGGCTGGTGTTCGCACTGACATTCTACATCAACACGTATTTCTGGCGTCTCAGCAGTGAGCAGATCGGTATCCTCTCCTTTGCCATATTCCTGGCAGTGGCGATCGCGTTCGCGATTTCTCCACCCCTGTCGCGACGGTTCGGCAAGAAATTCGCGGCCATTTCGATGTTCACGATTGGCGGGGTCATCATGATGGCGCCGCCTGTCCTGGCACTATTCGGCGCCTTTGTCCCCTTAAGCTCGCCCCTTCTGCTGCCCCTGCTCTTTGCCGCCTCAACGGTTGGCTCGGCCCTTACCATCGGACCTTCGATCATGGTCGGGGCCATGATCGCCGACGTGGTCGAGCACAGCGAAATCACCACCGGCCGGCGCTCGGAGGGGCTGTTCTTTGCTGGCAGCAGCTTCCTTCAGAAGGCCGTGTCCGGACTGGGGTTGCTCGGCTCGGGCGTCCTCTTGTGGGCGGTGGGCTTTCCCACGCATGCCGTCCCGGGTGCCGTGTCAAACGCCGTCGTGATCCGCTTCGTCATCGTCTATCTCGGCACGACGTCGGCCCTTTACGCGGCGGGATTTGCCATTCTGGCCCGTTTTCCCATCGATCGTGAGGACCATCGTGCGAATTTACAGGCCCTGGCCGGCCAGTCTGCGCTTGCAGCCCCAGCCATATCATCCGATCTTGCCCTAGAGGTAAGCACGGGGGCCGAGAGAGCCGAATGAGCGCCAACGCCACACCGCCGCATCTTGACGTTCTGGCCACGGAACAGGACCGTGAACCCCGCGCCAGCCCCCGCTATGCCCGCAAGAAGGATGCGATTGTCTCGGCTGCGACTGGCATTTTGAACCGGCGCGGCGTCAAGGGCATGACGCTGGCCGACGTTGCCGCTGCCGTGGATCTGTCCACCACCTCGGTGACCTATTACTTCAAGAAGAAAGAGGACCTGGCGGTTGCCTGCTTTCTGCGCGGCATCGAGTGGTTCGACCGGCTTGCTGCGGCGGCGTTCGTGTCCAGCGATCCAAAGGTCAGGCTGAGGCGCTTTCTCGAGCTCTATCTGGAGAGCAACCGACGCATCCGCGAAGGCGAAGAGCCCCTCATTGCGATGTTCAACGACATCCGCGCGCTCAAGGAGCCTTATCTGAGCATCGTCTCCGAGCCCTATACCGCACTGTTCCGGCGTATCCGCACCCTGTTCCAGGGGCCTGGCGTAACGCTGTCACGCAATGCAGCCAACGCACGCACCCACGCGCTGATGGAGCAGATCCTGTGGTCGGTGGCCTGGCTGCCACGCTATCACGTCGAGGACTATCCGCGGATCGCAGCGCGTCTTTATGACATTCTGACTATGGGACTTGCGCCGGAAGGCGCCTCCTGGCAACCGCTGGTGCTCAACGATGTGCTCTCGTGTCCCGACGAGGCCGGTGCCCGCCAGCGCGAGACCTTCCTGGTCGCCGCTACCAAACTCATCAATCTGCACGGCTATCGCGGCGCCTCGGTGGAAAAGATCTCCGCCCATCTTCACGTCACCAAAGGTTCGTTCTACCACCACAACGAAGCCAAGGATGATCTGGTCGTAGCCTGCTTCGAACGCACGTTCGAAGCCATTCGTCGCATCCAGTCCGCCGCGATGAGTTCGCACGGAAACGGCTGGCAGCGCCTGTGCTCAGCGGCTGCCACTCTTGCCCAGTACCAGGTGTCCGAATACGGTCCGCTGCTGCGTGGCGGGGCGCTGTCGGCCCTGCCCGAACCCATCCGCAACGACATGGTCGCCCGCTGGACGCGCGCCACCGACCGCTTCGCAGCGATGATCTCGGACGGTGCTGCCGAGGGCGCGGTACGGCCCGTCGATCCGGTACTTGCCGCCCAATCGCTGCATGCCGCCTTAAGTGCTGCAGCTTCAATAGAGCTTGCCGTGCCTGGCGCCAATCCGAATGAAGCGGCCGAGCTTTACGCCAAACCATTCCTCATGGGGATCTTCACGCTGTGATGCTCACCGGCGTCGGCGCTCCAATCAGCCTGACTTCTCTCTCGCGCGCTTCGCGCTGACACGAGATTGTGACAAAACGCTGAATGCCCCGCCTGCAGACGCCGTCTTCAACTTCGCTAGAGCTCCGCTCCGGCACCGCATACCCGCCCATGACGAGACCAGTCGTCACCCGCGAAGACTGACCGGATAGTCGGAGGCATCCTTCAGGGTATCCAGCACAATCGATGTCTTGACATGCTGCACGGTCGCATGAGGCAGAAGGACGTCACTCACGAAGCGTGAAAGATCCGCAAGATCGCGCGTCATGACTTTCAGAAAATAATCCATGTCCCCAGTAAGAGAGTATGCCTCAAGCACCTCGGGCAGCTTGCTCACAAACCTTCCAAACCGCCTGGCGCTGTTCTGGTTATGCGTCGACAGCGTGACCGCAATGATGCAGAGCAATCCCAACCCCAATTTGGCGTGATCGATCCGCGCATGATAGCCACGAATATAGCCTTCTTCCTCAAGAGTGCTTCGACGCCGCGAACACTGCGACGGTGACAGCGCGATCCGGGTCGCCAGTTCGTTATTTGTCTGACGGGCATCCCTCTGAAGCTCCTCCAGGATTTTCAGGTCGAAGGCATCGGGATGCTCAGACATTGCGAACACGCGCCCATTTTTGCGTGAGTGTTGCGAAATAAGAGGCAGACACGTCGAAAAATGCAAGCTCTTTGTGCAGGAACGCGTTCAGCATGGAATTCGCACGACCGGCAGCAGGACGATATAGGACGATTGACGATGATGACGATTGGAGAATATCTGCTCGCACGGCTGCACGAACTGGGTGTCGGACACCTGTTTGGCGTCCCCGGAGATTTTAACCTGCAATTCCTTGAACAGGTCAGGAACACCGCAGGTATCAGGTTCATTGGAACGTGCAACGAACTGAATGCAGCCTACGCTGCGGACGGGTATGCCCGTTTGAATGGCGTTGGCGCACTTCTGACTACCTATGGCGTCGGGGAATTGAGCGCCATCTGCGGAGTGGCTGGTGCATGCGCCGAGCATGTCCCCGTCATATGCATTACCGGGGCACCACCACTGCATGCGATAAGGAAGGGACTTTACCTCCACCACACCCTGGCGGACGGCAACTATGATAACATGATGACCTGCTATAAGCAGTTCACTGTGGCACAGACCCGGCTTACCCCAGAAAACGCGCCGGCGGAGATCGACCGGGTACTTACCGCATGCATGCGCGACATGAAACCCGTTTATATTCAGCTTCCCTCCGATGTTTCCCATCAGCTGGTCCAGGAACCGGGGCAGCCGCTTGAGCGCGTAGTCACCGCCAGCCCGGAGCTTCTCGCTACGGCGCTGCAACATCTCATGCGGGTGTGGTCGCGAGCCGGGCGTCCGGCCATGCTGATTGATTCAGACGCCGCGCGCTTTGCCATGACCGAACCATTGCGTGCCCTTGTTGAAAAAGCACAAATCCCATTTGCCAATCTGAGCACAGGCAAATCCATTCTCGATGAGACACACCCTCTGTGGCTTGGTACGTATTGCGGCAAGAGTTCCGAGCCAAGTGTCCGAGAACGGATTGAACACGCGGATTTCCTGCTCGTCAC
>JAGWRJ010000372.1 GCA_028869725.1 Alphaproteobacteria bacterium
CAGTTCCCACACCGTCGCCGCCGATGCTGCGCGCGCAGTGCAGGCAGCACTTTACCCGCCAGGGCAGATTGCAACACTGGTCCTGCCGGCGGATACCGCTTGGAACGCAGCCCTGGCTTCGGCACCAGCCTTGCCCCGGATTGAGCCGGCCGTGGCTGCTGATGCCGCCATCGGGGCCAGCGTCGAGGCCCTGCGCACGGGCAAACGCACCGCAATCCTGATGCGCGGTGCAGCCTGTCGGCAGGAAGGCCTTGACGCTGCCGGACGCATCGCAGCCGCTACCGGCGCCCGCCTTATGGTGGATACGTTCGTACCGCGGCTGCAGCGCGGCGCAGGTCGTGTGACCGTCGAACGTATCCCTTACTTTGCCGAGCAGATTGTCGAGTTTCTGGCCGACCTGGAGCAACTGATACTCGTGGGCGCCAAGCCTCCGGTCGCGTTTTTCGCCTACCCGGGTAAACCAAGCTGGTGCGCACCACAGGGCTGCAACATCCTGTATCTGACGCAGCCACATGAAGACGGCACCAAGGCCCTCACTGCGGTTGCCGATGCGCTGAGCGCCCCAGCAGGTCCCCAGCGCATGTCTCTGCAGCGGCCAGGTGTGCCCACTGGTGCTCTCAATCAGCACAGTGTGGGCCAGGTGATCGCACAATTCCTGCCCGAGAACGCGATCGTCTCCGACGAAGGCGCAACCAACGGTCTGGGCAGCTTTCTGGCTACTCTGTCAGCGCCTCCCCATGACTGGCTGGCGCTGACCGGAGGCTCGATTGGTCAGGGGATCCCTCTTGCCACCGGCGCTGCGGTGGCCTGCCCGGATCGCAAGGTGGTGTGTCTGTCTGGTGATGGCGGAGCCATGTACACGGTGCAGGCCCTTTGGACCCAGGCACGTGAACAGCTCGATGTTACGACGATCATTTTTGCCAACCGTTCCTATGCCATCCTCAATATCGAGCTTGCCCGGGTCGGAGCGGGCAACCCTGGCCCGCGCGCGCTGTCAATGCTCGATCTGCACAATCCCGACATCAAGTTTGTCGAACTGGCGCAAGCCATGGGTGTGGAGGCAAGCCGCGCAGACACGCTCGATGCATTTACCGAACAGTTCGCCTCAGCGATGCGAGGCCGTGGGCCGCGGCTGATCGAAGTGCAGATCTGAGACAGGCGATCCTTTGTCCGCAACCGCATCAGCCCCACGGCGAAAGAGGTCACGCAGGACACGGCGGTGCCAAAAGCATCTGCCACTGTCGTCTGCGCCAACCCGATCCTGACAGGACTATTACCGCGACGCTCGACATACGCGGATCTAAGGCAGGTCCGCTTCGAGTTCTTCGGGTTGATAGCCCAGCGCACTCAGTCCTTCCGCGAGCTCGTCGCCCAGAAGCGGCAGACCAAGCAGATAGGTGGAAGTGCGTTCCCGATGCTCACGCCGCGCCTGGGCATGCAGCGTCGGCCAGTCCGAGACATCGTTGCCAGGGCGGCCCAACCAAGCGAGTGCAACGAGGTCAACCTGCTCGTCGACCGAAAGCTCATCGATGTAATCGGCGAGGATCTGGGCGACCGCATCATCGCTATGCTCCTCAAGCACGCGAATCATACGGTCATCCGCGCCGTCCGAGGAGTCTCCCGGATCAGTCAGAACGTCCTTGGCATCAAAAGCTTTGGCCAGAAGAATGATGTAGGCAACTTTCTCTGGCGCGATCGTAAGCTGGGGGCCCTTCGGCATGGTGGTCTCCCGTCATTGACGGGCATTTACGCGCAGGTGCAGCGAGGGTCATTGACCTGGAACAATGACCCGGGGTCTTCAGATCAGATTCAGATTTGCACGAATGACACCCCGTTCGCCGACACTTGGCGTCAGCGAAAAGCCCAGCTCACGGCACAGCGAAAGCATACGCTCGTTTTCCTCGAGCACTTCACCGGTCATCTGCTGGGTACCACGCGCCTTGGCGTAGGAGATCAGGCGCTCCATAAGTAGCTTGCCCAGTCCGTGCCCCTTGAGATTGCTCCGCACGCTGATGGCGAACTCACAACTTATGTTATCTGGATCAGCGCTGTAGCGTGATGCGCCTAGCACCGTACCGTCCGCAGGCTGTACCAGAAGAAATGCCATCTCACGGTCGTAGTCGATTTGCGTAAGGCGGGCCAGCAGAGCCGGTGGTATTTGCCGCATCGGCGTAAAGAAGCGCAGGCGTACATCTTCCGGCGTCAGTTGCGCGAACAGATCCTGTACAGCGGGCGCATCCTCCGGACGGATAGGGCGCAACAGAAGTGAGCCAAATCCATCGACTGTTTCCTGCTTTTCGAGTTCTTTGGGATAGGGAAGGATCGCAAAGCGAGCTGTTCCTTCTGCAGCCTTTTGCAGCCGCACCCGTGCATCGAGAGCAAGAATGCCCTTCGCATCAGCCAGCAAAGGATTGATGTCAAGCTCTGCAATCTGCGGAATGTCCGCGATGAGCTGTGACAGGCGTACAAGACACAGCGCGATCGCATCAATATCTGCAGGGGCGACATCGCGATATCCTTGAAGTCTCCGCCAGACTCGGGTGCGGCTCATCATTTCGCGGGCGAGGGTGAGATTGAGCGGAGGAAGCATGATAGCCCGATCATTGATGACCTCCGCGGCAGTCCCACCTCGACCGAAGAGCAGGAAGGGGCCAAACTGGCGGTCGACCGCCATTCCGATGATGAGTTCGATTGCCCCGGGCCGCCGTATCATTTCCTGGACGGTGAAGCCCTGAAGGCGCGCGGTTGGCAACGCCTGTGCGATTCGGTTTTGCATGGCCTGTGCCGCATTGCGGACCATGGGCTCTCCAGAAAGACCGAGGGCGACACCGCCGGCATCCGATTTGTGCGTGATGTCAGGAGAGAGAATTTTAAGCGCGACCGGGACGCCCCATTCCGCAGCTAGCTGCCCAGCTTCCTGCGCGCTCGCGACCGCCTTTGAGCGGACATGCGGGATGCCGTAGCAGTCGAAAATGGCATGGATCTCGTTCTCCGGCAGCCAGCCTTCCGCGTGCTCCTTCAAGGCACGCAAAGCGATCTGCCTGGCGCTGCCTTCATCCGGGGAGAAATGCTCGGGCAGGGAGGGCGGAACTTCCATCAGCGTTTTCTGACCACGCTGATAGCCGACCAGGTAAGAAAAGCCGCGGATTGCCTTGTCCGGTGTATCGTAGGCGGGAATTCCGGCGTCTGAGAATATGCCGTGCACCTGCTCGCGTTGAGCCGACCCCAGCCAGCTCGCAAAGACGGGTTTGCGTCCGACCTGTGCCGCACGGGCAACGGCGTGCGCGGCGTCCACGCTTGAGGCCACCGCGACAGGACAGTTGAGCACAAGAACCGCATCGGAGCCCGGGGCCTCCAGCAGGCAGCGTAGTGCTGCTTCATAGCGCTCCGGACCCGCATCGCCGATAATATCGATGGGGTTCCCATGGCTCCAGGTTGCGGGAAGAATTTTGTTCAGTTCGTCGTTCAGTTGCGGTGTCAGGCTACTCAATGTGCCGCCATGATCGATCAACGCATCAGTTGCCATTACGCCAAGACCGCCCCCGTTGGTCAGGATGAAGAGGCGGTCACTGGCCAACTTGATCGGTCGTGCCAGGGTTTCGACTGCATCGAATACCTCGTCCAGATCGTTGACGCGTAGAATTCCGGCCCGACGGAAGGCGGCGTCGTACACCGCATCCACGCCAGCCATGGCGCCAGTGTGGGAACTTGCGGCCTTAGCTGCCGCTTCATGACGACCCGCTTTGATGGCGATGACGGGCTTAAGCCGTGCTGCCGTACGCGCGGCTGACAGGAACTTGCGCGCATTGGTAATGGTCTCAATATAGAGCAGGATCGAGTGCGTATTGGCGTCAAGAGCCAGATAATCCAGCATGTCGCCAAAATCGACATCCGTCATGTCGCCCAAGGACACCAGATGTGAAAAGCCGATGCCGCGCGCAGCTGACCAATCAAGGATAGTGGTCAGCATCGCGCCGGACTGGGCTACAAATGCTACTCCCCCCGCGGGCGATGAAACCGGCGCAAATGAGGCATTCAGTCGAACCCCGGTCGAGATTACGCCAAGGCAGTTGGGTCCGACGATGCGCAGCAGTGACGTCTTTGCTGCCTCGAGCATCTTTTGCTCCAGTGCCTTCCCAGCCTCGGTGCCCAGTTCATTGAACCCGGCGCTGATCACGACGGCACCCTTGGTCCCGCGTGCGGCAAGATCTGCGACGATACCAGGCACCGTCTGTGGCGGTGTGCAGATGATGGCAAGGTCTGGTGACAGAGGCAGATGTCCGACGTCTTGGTAAGCCAGAACCCCGGCAACCGAACTGTGCGTCGTCGATACAGGCATGACCGGGCCTTCGAAGCCGCCTTCGAGAAGATTGCGCGCAACGACATGTCCTACCGAGTTGGGTCGATTGCTGGCTCCGATCAGTGCCACGGAACGCGGACGAAACACAGCATCGAGGTTGCGGATGGACATGTCAGCCCCTGTTTGTGGAAAGAAAGCGCTTAGCGAGCGCGGCAACCGCCTCCGGTGGCCGATCGGCGTCGAGTTTACGCCAGTCGGACGGTGGCGTAATCCGCTGGAGTTGGAGATTGAGAACTTCCAGCGTGGCATCGGAGGCATCGCCGCGACGAGCCGTGACCCGCTTCGAAAGTGTCCGATGTGGCGCATCGAGCCAGAAGCCGCAAAATGTGGCGCCTGCTGCCAGTGCTACGGCCTGGATTCTAGCCCTTTCTTCGGGGCGACCATAAACGCTGTCCATGATCACACTGTGCCCGCTTGCCAGTACCCTTCTGGCACGGTCTTCCAGTTTGGCGAAGACCCGTGCGTTGACCTCGTCCGTATAGGCTGATTGTGGCAGGCGCTCGGTCTCGGCAACGCCCATCAGACGCTTGCGTATCACGTCGCTGCGCAAAACCAGGGCGCCCGGTGCCGCACCGGTTCCAGGAGCCAGTGACCGTGCGAGCGTACTCTTCCCGCTCCCCGAGAAGCCCCCGATGGCAATCAGCCAAGGAGGGGGCGGGGCAAGGAAGTCGCGGGCGAGGTCGAAGCAGCGCCGGGCTTCGTCCAGAGCGGTGCTGTCTCCAGAGGCACTACGGGAAACCGCGACATGGGCACGGATCGCGGCACGCAGGGACAGATAAAGCGGCAGAAGTGAGAGGCCCTCATCATCGGGGCGCAGCTCGCAATAGCGATTGAACAGAGCGTGTGCGAGTGCGCGCTCACCTATGCGTTCCAGGTCCATGACAAGGAAGCCGATATCATAGAGAGGATCGATGAAGACATAACTATCATTGAACTCGATCGCATCAAAAAGAACCGGTTTGTCGTCTATGACGACGATATTATTCAAGTGCAGATCACC
>JAGWRJ010000373.1 GCA_028869725.1 Alphaproteobacteria bacterium
CGCTAGGATGGACAAGGGGGCACACTCCCGCGCCATAGCGTGCAGCAGATCGCGGTGTGCGGATATGCAACAGGGGCTGAGGCGATGGCGTGGATATCGAAGGCGCGAGCCTTAAGAGCGATTCATTTGGCGGGAAAGCGCCTGCGGACGTTTCGACATCCGAACGTAGTGGTCAGCAAAGTACCCCAGAATGTTCATGCAGACTGGAATGTACCAGTCAGGGTTCGCGACGGCACGATACTGCGCGTCAATGTCTACCGTCCTGCTGAAGCCGGATCCTTTCCGGTCATCATGTCGGCGCACCCATACGGAAAGGACCACATCCCGGCGCACAGCCGCAGTGGCCGCACCCCGAACTTTCAGTTTCACCTATTCCCTCAACCCGAGCCGATCTCGATCAGCGAATGGACCAGTTGGGAGGCACCAGATCCGGCCGTATGGGTACCGCGGGGCTATATCGTGGTGAACGCTGACCTGCGCGGCGGTGGAACATCGGAAGGTACAGCCGATTTATTCTCGGATCAGGAAGCTGAGGATTACTACGACCTCATCGAGTGGGCAGGCGTGCAGCCCTGGTCAAACGGCCGCGTTGGACTCGATGGCGTCTCCTACCTGAGCATCAGCCAATACAAGGTGGCAGCGCTTAACCCACCACGCTTGGCCGCCATCTGCCCCTGGGAAGGATTTAGCGATCTTTATCGCGATTTTGCCCGGCCCGGTGGGGCACGGGAGGATGGTTTCAGCATCATCTGGAGTAAGGGAACCAGGCACGCGGCGCGTGTACATGGCGACATTCGTCGCGAGATTTGTGCTCGTCCGGAACGCGACGCCTGGTACCAGTCAAGGACGCCTGACATCGAGCGCATTCAGGTACCAATGCTCGTTTGTGGGAGCTTCTCTGACCATTCTCTTCACTCGCGTGGCTCGTTCGAGGTATTCCGTCGAGCCGCCTCGCCAAAAAAATGGCTGTACACGCATCGTGGAGGGAAATGGTCCACCTACTATAGCCAGCGGGCGACAGCTGCCCGGCATGCCTTCTTTGATCACTTCCTTAAGGGCGAGGAAAACGGCTGGGATCAAAGACCTCCCGTTCATCTTGAGATCTACGATGGCGGTCCTGAGCCGACCGCTGTCGTTCATGAGGATAGCTGGCCGCCTACAAATCTGCGCTGGCGGACTCTTGGACTGGACATGGGAGCTATGACGCTCGCAGAGGAACCTCTAGCGAATGCGTCCGAGCTACCGTTTTCCTCGCGCAGCGTCCTTCGCTTTCGTTGGACCGTACCGGAAAGCATGGACATCATAGGCCCAATGGCCATGCGCATTTGGTTGCGCACTAAAGGCGCGCGCGATCTCACGCTCTTTGTGGGTGTACGAAAATTCCGCGCAGGCGTCGAGGTGGGTTTTGAAGGGTCATACGGCTATTCCGGAGATATCGTATCCAAGGGCTGGCAGCGGGTCGCACACCGCGAGCTGGACAATAAGCTCTCCACTCTTGCGCAGCCCGTCCATACGCATGCTCGGGCCGAACTCCTGTCAACCGGAGATGTTGTGCCGGTGGATATCGCGCTGCAACAGCACGCAACACGTTTTCTAAAAGGTGATGTTCTGCAACTCGACCTGCGCGGTACCTGGCATTTTCCACGTAATCCGCTTTTCGGTCAGTTCCCGGCATTCTATTCGGCAAGCCCAAAGGGGAAATGGACACTCCTTTCGGGAGACAAATACGATTCCTGGCTGCTGATGGGCAGCCGGGCGGTCCCGATGTAGGCTGGAGAGGGCGCATTCCGATGACGAAGCCGGGTGTTCGCCCGCCCCCTGATCAATCCGAGTTGCTCATGGTACGGCGCAGATAGGATGGATCGCAGACAGGGCTTCGACCATCGCTGGGTCAGCTCACCCGCTTTAGGAAAGTTCTGTCCTCGCGCAGCAGAAATTTTTCTTTCTGCGCGAACACGTAGGTTTCCTGACCAAGAGGATCAGCACCAAGTCGAGCCCGATAGGCCTCATATTCGGCCAGGCTCTGAATATTGTATATTCCGTAGGCCAATGTACTTGAACCTTCGTGTGGAGCGAAGTAGCCGATCAAATCCGCGCCGCACCGAGGAATCACCTGACTCCAGTTACGCGCATACTGGATGAACGCCTCTTTCCGCGTCGGATCGATCTGGTAGCGGATCACACAGGTCAACATGGCCATGCCCTTCTCATTACCTGAAAACCCTACTCCATTGCCGGGCACATATACTTCGATTATAATCGAACTATGAAAGAAGGTCCGGACATCGCGCTCATCGCCAGCCTGATTGGAGAACCTGCACGGGCCAACATGCTGACCGCGCTGACCGCAGGCAAAGCACTGACGGTCAGTGAGCTTGCGCATGAGGCGGGTGTAACGCTTCAGACCGCAAGTTCTCACCTCAGCAAGCTCGAGCAAGGCAGCCTGGTGCAGGTGCGCAGGCAGGGACGGCATAAATATTTCGCCTTGGCCGGAGATCAGGTCGCCCATGCCCTGGAAGCGCTGATGGGGCTTGCGGCCCATTCTGGACATCTGCGTGTCCGGCCAGGGCCGAAGGACGCAGCGTTACGACACGCACGGGTTTGTTACAATCATCTGGCAGGTGAAATGGGGACGCGCCTCTTTGACAGTATGGTCTCAAGGCGCTTTCTGGAGCTGGACGGTGAGGATGTCCGGCTAACGGCTTCCGGTATTCGCTTTGTGCGCGACATCGGAATCGATATCGATTCGCTCATGGCGAAGCGACCTGCACTTTGTCGTCAGTGTCTTGACTGGAGCGAAAGGCGTTCCCATTTGGGAGGAAGCCTCGGGCGGGCGATACTCGGACTCATAGAAGAATTGGGTCTGGTCAGGCGTGATGAAGCAACACGAGCTTTATATTTCACTCGACGCGGACAGGCATTCTGGGAAAGCCTGATTACCCAGCGTTAGTCGTGCACGGCGAGGACGCTTCGCCGCCTCAGACGCCTGCGCAACTCAGCCTCTGTACCATAAGGTGTTGGCGACGCCTCACCACCCATCCTTTGATTGCGGGCACTAGCGCATCGCGCCCTGGAGCAAGACCTGGCTCGAACGTCTCCCGGGCCTGATATGACTCAGAATGGCCACACTGTAAGAATTAGCGGCACCGCGATAACAAAGACGATGATTTGGAGTGGAAGACCGAGCCGCCAGTAATCACCAAAGCGGAAGCCGCCCGGCCCCAGTATCAGCGCATTATTCTGGTGTCCAATAGGCGTGAGAAATGCGCAGGATGCGCCCACTGCAACCGCCATCAGGAATGGGTCGGAACTGACCTGTAGATGAGATGCCAGATCTATAGCTATGGGAGACATTACCGCGGCTGTAGCGGCGTTATTCATGAAATTTGTCAGTGCCGTCGTAACAATAAGAACTAGCGACAGCGCCAGTACGGCATTATCCGCAGAGATGCGGGTCACTATAACTTTGGCGATCAGATCTGCACTTCCAGTCGTTCCCAGCGCACCCGCCACAGGAAGCAGTGCACCCAGCAGCACAACCACTGGCCAGTCAACCGCGTTATAAACACTGCGCGGCGTGATGACACCAAACGCCATCATCGCGAGCACGCCTGCGGTAAAGGCAATCGCAGCCGGAATGAGTCCGATAGCGGCGCCACCGACAGCCAATGCCATAATGCCTCCGGCTGTCATTGCCACTCTTTTGTCAGGAAGATGAACCGGACGCTCCGCAAGCGGCGCACAGTCGAATTGCGTCGCGAATTCGTTCAGACTTTCTGCAGTTCCTTGCAGAAGAAGCACATCACCCACTTCAAATAGGACATTTCTCAACCGGGAAATCGAACGCCGGCCCTGTCTTGAGATGGCAAGCATGTTTACGCCAAATCGCGTCCGTAACCTGATGGTACTGGCTGATCTGTGAACCAGCTGCGACCGTGGAAGCAGGACGAATTCCATCAGTAGGATTTCGTCAGACCGGATGGCCTTGACGGAAGGCCCGTTCCGGGACGCATCCTCCTTGTCTGCTGCTGGTTCCTGGTATCCTGAGGCGGTCCCGGGAGATACCTCGTCACCTTCCGGTACGGTCTTTGTCGGCGCAGGAATTGCCTCTTCCAGTTTCAGCTCAAGGCTCGAGAGAGCTGTGGCCAACCCCGCAGGTTCGGCCTCAATGATAAGTATGTCGTCCTTACGTACCGTATGGAACAAGCTCGGCGCAGGTATTGATGTTTCGCCGCGGATAAGCCCGATTACCTGTGCGTCTGCACCCTCCAGGACCTTATCGACGTCGCGCAACGTCATTCCCACCGTTTTGCTGTCCGAACCAACCCTTGCCTCGGTCAGATACGTTCCGATGTCAAAGCTTCCAGATCCTGCAATCTCCCGCGTGGGAACGAGCCAACGGCTAAAAAGCAGAATGAATAGGATCCCTCCCAAGGCGACGGCGATCCCGACCGGCGCAAAGTCAAACATGGAAAAGCCAGTAGTGCCAGCCGTAACCCGGAAACTTGAAACGATGATATTTGAGGGCGTGCCGATCAAAGTTGTCATGCCGCCCAGGATCGATCCGAAGGCAACCGGCATCAGAACTTTTCCTGGAGGCATTTTTTGGCGTGTCGCCGTTTGCACCGCGACCGGCATGAGAAGTGCGAGCGTGCCGACATTGTTCATGATGCTCGACAGGAGAGCTGCAACTGCTGTCAGTGCGGCGACATTTACCCACTTTCCTCCCGACCTTGGCAGCGCCAGGCGCGCCAGCACGTCGACGGCGCCAGACGACTGTAAGCCGCTACCGAGGATCAGAACCGTGATGACCGTGATTACTGCGGGCTGACTGAATCCTCGAAATGCCTCGCGTGCTGGAACTAAACCCATCAGCACGCACGCCAGAAGAGCGCCTACAGCTACCATATCGTAGCGCCATCGCCCCCAGAGGAACATGCCAATGGTGGCGAACAATATGGTAATTATTAGTGCCTGATCGAGAGTCATGAATCAACGCACACGTTTGCCCCCTGCCGCAATAGCCGACTTGGCCGACTCAATCAGTGGGTTCAGTCTATTTTATGCCGTCTCAGACCAAAAGGTGACAGCCTCTCAACATGGTAGTTCCTATTTTGACGGTTCGCATTTCAGTGGCGGACTGGCCGCCACCCTTTGATCGGTCGGAATATCAAACCGCGTTCCGGGCAAATGGCTTATTGTATCCGGTCTGCCATTGCTGGTCACTTGGCACGCTGCGGACCGTTAGCCATGGCCATGGCGGTGATGCAGATCCGGAAAATGTGGGTGGGCGTGTACGAGCGGGGTATGGCGGTGACGATGGCTATGCGGCTCTCCAGTAGGATCATCGGGTGCGTGCGGATGCTGGTGATGTTCATCATGCAGATGGCGATGTTCGTGTTCTATCGCATCGTGGACGTGCTCATGCTCATGCCATTCGACAAGATGCAGATAAAGACCAACACTCATGAAGGCAGCGGCCAGGATGAG
>JAGWRJ010000374.1 GCA_028869725.1 Alphaproteobacteria bacterium
CGGATAATGGCACTCGGGCCGGCAGACCATCTGCCCCTGAGGCTCTACGCCGCGCCTACGTGAGATTTTGCGCATTGCACCAGGTACATGTGGTACAGCCGTGTCACCGTGACACAGTACGGCTGTCCGCGCGCAAGGCACTCATGGGCTCCCAGAAGCCTGGACATACCTGCCGACATTTCTCACACAAATGTGCGTTCTGGCTTGCCCGAGGTTCCCCTAGATCTATGCCATTGCCGGCGCCCGCGCGCATCGGCCAGCCGACACCTACGCTTTAGGGGGAAGATTGTGCGCAAATACGTTCTGATGCTGGTGGCAATTGGGGCCTGCGTGAGCGCAACAGCTGCACTTGCCCAGGGCAAATCGCGTATCGAAGAGGTGGTCGTGACGGCCACACGCGTCCCTGAAGCCAATGACCGCATCCCAGCCGCCACATCAGTCGTCTCCGGACATGAATTGCAGGCGCGTGATGCATGGGACCTGCAAACAGGGCTCAGCCTCGTATCCGGCGTCGAAGCGCCCGCGGGCGGCGATGCGGGTCCCTCGAGCTCGGTGCCATCCTTCTGGGGACTGCATGAATTCGACGCGTTTCTCCTCGTCGAGGACGGCATCCCCTGGGGGGGCGCGTTCAACCCGGCCATTTCGACGCTTGACCTCAACGATGTCGAGCGCATCGAGGTTCTGAAGGGGTCTGCGCCCGTCATGTATGGTGCCACCTCCTTCGTCGGCGTCGTGCAGGTGCTGCATTACCCGGCAGGCCAGGCCGCGAACCGGGTGGACATCTCGCTAGGCAGTTACGGCTCGGCGCGCGGCGCCCTGTCGATGGTTTTGCCCGGAACTGCAACGTTTCACGAGTCTCTTGCCCTCGATGGCCAGAGCCTGGGCTTTGCCGACAAACGCGAGGGGGTGGCGGACGGACACCTGCTCTATCGTGCCACTGATGAGATCGGTCGGGGAACCTTGCGGTTCGACGCGAACCTCTCCTTCGTCCACGACACGCCCCCAAGTCCCATCCTTCGTATCGGAACAGAGCTTACATCGCTCATCCCGATCAACGCGAATTTCAATCCGGCCAACGCCGAGATTGCAGAGAACAAATATGCTGGCGATATCGGCTGGACACAGCCTGTCGGTCTTGGCAAATGGAGCACACTCTTTTCCTATTCACATTCTGACGTCCGGTATATTGCCGCATTTTTACACCCGGACCTCAGCGGAACGGTAGACACACAGGATCAGCCGCGCTCCATCGACGATGCCTATTTTGACACCCACATTACAAACAGGGATCTCAAGGGCGTCACGATCATCGCTGGCATGGATGCCCTTTACGGGCACGGCAGCCAGTACTCATACAACGACAACAGCGCCTACACCGTACCCCTCGACGGCTCGGTACTTCCACCTCCGACCACTCAGCTTCCCGCCAATGAGATCGGCAGTGTCAACGACACGCGCTGGTTCATTGGTCAGTATGTTCAGGCCGACTGGAAGCCAGACGATCGCTGGGACGTGCTGGCGGGCGTACGACTGAATGAGACGTTTGAGCACAAATATTCGACCGACAGCCTCCTCACTCCTCCGGTTTCGTTCACCGGGATCAAGGCAGATCGCAACGACGTCCGTCCGTCAGCAATGGTCGGCGTGAGCTATAGAGCCTGGCGCAAGGGCGCGGATGAAGCCGTGCTCTATGCAGACTATCGTAATGCCTTCAAGCCCGCTGCACAGGATTTCGGACCTGACTTCCAGCCGGACGTGCTGCTGCCTGAAACTGCCCAGAGTTATGAAATAGGCCTCAAGGGCGCACTTGCCTCGTCTGCGCTGTCGTATGACATCGAAGGTTTTCTCGAAGACTTCCAGAACCTGGTCGTTCCCCTGCCTTCGGGTCTGCTCACCAATGCTGCCCATGAGCAGCTTAAGGGCATCGACGCACAAGCGCGCTACCGGCTCACGGCCGACTTGTCCGTTGCTGCGTCCATTGCCTATCACGACGATCGTTTCGGGCATTACATGTTCTTCGATGGTGTAAATAGCGTCGACGTGGCGGGCCGTCAGCTTACGCTCTCACCGCATTATCTCGCGTCGCTGGGCATTCTCTATACGCCGCCGCAAGGACTGAATGGCACGCTCGTCGTCAACTACATTGGTCGGCGCTATCTGGACGAGGAAAACACCGCTCCGGTTTCCGGATACACAACCCTGGCGGCAACGCTGGGTTACCGCTTTGGCCGCTATGATGTCGCCGTTGAAGGAACCAATCTCACCAATCAGCGCCCTCCCGTTAGCGCAAGCGAGTTCGGCAGCCAGTCGTTCTATCTGCTCAACGCGCGCATGCTGTGGCTGCGTCTGGGATATTCGCTGTAGCAGCAGTACTGGCCCGTGGTTTGATGCCTGATGCGGCGCGGCACACTCAAGGCGGGCGCGATCCGGCACTACGGATAGCTCAACGCGGCCAGGACGTCATCGTGCCGTGCCGATTCCAGCAAGCTGATTTCTGAGGGACAGTCGATCGAGGCCCCTGATTGGCAGATTTGAAAACAATTCGATGCGGCGCTGCAGTATGGCAAACGCC
>JAGWRJ010000375.1 GCA_028869725.1 Alphaproteobacteria bacterium
CGTCGGCACCGATCTCTTTTATGCAGCAGCGACGAAAAGCTTCGGTACTCTGGTACACGGCTTCAACCAGAGCGTTGACTGGACTATCGTCCGCCGCCTTGCCATGGGCAGTATTCCCGGGGCAGCGTTGACACTGGCCCTGCTCTCGCTGCTTTCAATCGGCAGCGTCGCCTCGCAGCTTCTCATCACACGCGTGCTTGGTGTTGCCCTTCTGGTGACCGCGGCAACGATCATCCTGCGCCGGCCCCTGGCGGCAATGTTCGCGCCCTACGCCGGCATGCTCGCACCGCAAAAGGTCGCACGGCTTACCATCGCAAGCGGCGTCCTGCTGGGAGTTCTGGTGTCAATTTCCTCGGTCGGCGCCGGGGCAATTGGTGCAAGCCTTCTGGTACTTCTTTATCCACGTCATCCAATGGCGCGCATCGTTGGAACGGATATCGCTCACGCCGTGCCGCTCGCACTGATAGCCGGCCTCGGACATCTCGCTGTGGGTACAATTGACTGGATGCTGCTCGCAGTACTGCTGCTGGGCTCACTGCCCGGAATACTCATCGGTAGCTATCTGGCGGCCAGACTACCCGACCGGGCGGTGCGGATCACGCTCGCAGGTGCGCTGGTGATGGCCTGCGCCAGAATGCTCTTCGACTGAGCTAATGCATCAGAAAAAGCGGCAGCGCCGAATGGCTGACCACATGGCGCGTCACACCGCCAAAGATCATCTGCAACAGCTTCGTATGACCATAGCCTCCCAGGACCAGAAAACCGGCACGTGATGCAGCTGCACTTTCGAGCAGGACTTCGCCGACGGGCCGCGTACCTGCCTCGATCGTGCGATGCTCGGCCCGCACGTCATGGAGCTTCAGATATTCGCAAACCTCACCAAATTCCTGAGGCGCCGCCCCCTGGAAGATCGTAAACACCTCCACGAAATCTGCGCGTTTCAGATAAGGCAGAGCCGCCGTGAGGGCCCTGGCAGAGGCAAGGCTCCCATCCCAGCCGATGGCGATATGGCGGGCAAAATCCTTGGGTGGTACATGCGCGCTGAGAAGAACGGGACGACCGGTCTGCATCAGCGTCGCATCAAAGGCTTCGGACAGACCGGGCTTTTCCGACTGTCCCAAGGGGCCGAACACAACCATGTCGGACAGACGCGCAGCATTGGTTACCTGGGTTGCAAAATTGCCCTGCATCTCACGCCAGGATACGGTCACCTTGTCCGCTTTTTGCGGTTTGTCGGTGAGCGTAAGTCCGGCATCGGCTACGATGGCTTTGAGCGCGGCGCAGGCCTCGGCAGCGGCCTTGTCGGCAGCCTCCTTGGCGGCATCGATGATCTCCTGGAGCACCACACCCGATACGCCCTCACCAAAGAATGGCATGGCTTCGGTGGCATCCGGACGCACAAATAGCGCCTGAACATGCGCCGCAAATGGCCGCGCCGCTTCAAAGGCGCACGCAAGTACATTGGCATCACGCGAGCCGCCCGTCAGTGGTGCCAGGATTTTGACGTAGGACATGAGGGTCTCCGTCGTTTGCCGTGCAAGACTGTCCCGATCAGCAACGCCCGATCTTTGGCCCAAGTCAAGAAGAGCGCTCTTCGCAGGCGCAGCAGCCGAAAAACAAGCCCCACGGAGAGTATCAGCATGGCGCAGAGGCGCTTTTGTGGGCTCATTTTGCCCGCCGTGGCCTTGGGCTCTCGCCCCGGCGCCGATGATTTAGTACACCGCGCCGTTGCTTCCGAGAGGTCTCATGCGCTTCACCCCGTCTCAGCCCCCGCGCGCCTGGCAGCGCATGCTCAGCGGACGCCGCCTGGACCTGCTCAATCCCTCGCCTCTGGATGTGGAGATCGAGGACATCGCCCATGGTCTTGCCCGCGTCGCCCGCTGGAACGGGCAGACGCGCGGCAGCCATGCCTTCTCGGTGGCCCAACACTGCGTCCTCGTCGAGCGCCTAACCGCCGACCTGAAACCAAGGCTGAGCCGGCAGGGACGCCTCCTGGCACTGCTGCACGATGCTCCAGAATATGTGGTTGGCGACCTCATCAGTCCGTTCAAGGCAGCCGTCGGACTAAATTACAAGGCCTTCGAACTACGCCTGGCGCGAGCCATTCACATCCGCTTTGGCCTGCCACCGGAGCCTTCGAGTGAGCTTCTTGGCCTGATCAAGCGCGCCGACCATATCAGCGCCTATCACGAAGCCACCCAGTTGGCGGGGTTTGCCAAAGCGGAGGCTGCCAGATTCTTTGGCGCGCCACCCAGGGGGCTCATTGCGCCCAAGCTCGTGCCCCTGGCACCGGACGAGGCCCAGGCCCAGTTTCTCGAGCGCTTCCAGCGTCTCTCATAATACATCGACTTTCGACGCCGGCTCGTTTACCTCCTGCGCCCAAGGAGGCCTGCCCGCATGAGCATGATCATCGTGACGCCGCTCTCGGCCCTCAAGGGCGCGATCCGGCGCTACCAGCCTTCGCACATGATCACCTTACTGTCGCCCGAACACATGATCGAGACCCCGGACGGGGTAGAGCCGGGTGCGCATCTACGCATCGCGGTCAACGACGTCAGCGATCCTGCTGCAGCCGAACAGCCACCCGCCCCGGCCCATGTCGAGGCAATGCTCACCTTCGCCAGCGCCTGGGGCGCGGAACAGCCGCTGCTTATTCACTGCTGGGCCGGTATCAGCCGCTCGATGGCTGCCGCGTTCATCGTGCTCAATCATCGCCTGGGCGCCGGCCATGAGGACACCATCGCCAAGGCGATGCGGCGACGTGCGCCGCACGCCTTTCCCAACATGCTGCTGGTACGCTATGCCGATGCGCGGTTGGGGCGCGCAGGCGCCATGATACGGGCAGTGGAAACCATGGGGCGCGGCCTTGTCGTGGTTGAAGGCGAATGCGTCGAACTTCCCCTTGATCTGGACACGCTGTGATGGCGCGCACCGCCGATGTCGTCCGCATCGGTCTGTCGGCAGCGATCGTGTCGGTCGCCGAAGAGGTGCCCCGCGTTCTGGCAGTAACCCATCCCGATGCGCCGGACGGCCTGCCTTTCGGGCCCTTTGATCCACTCGAGCACCGCACGCTGGAAAGTGGTCTTCGCGCCTGGGTGCGACAGCAGACTCTTCTGGAACTGCACTATGCCGAGCAGCTCTATACCTTCGGTGATCGTGGCCGGCATATGGTCAAATCCGATGAAGGCCCGCGCGTGGTGTCGGTTGGCTATCTCGCGCTCGTGCGGGCCGCCGGCGCACGGCGCGCCGCACAGACCCAGTGGCAGAACTGGTACGCATACTTTCCCTGGGAAGACTGGCGGCGGACCCGTCCGCCCATACTCGATGACATCATTCTTCCGGCGCTGAACACCTTTGTCCGGGGGGGCCGGGATGCCGCCGAAATCGCCGCGCGTCGCCAGCGGGTCACGCTGTGTTTTGGTTCGCTGAGTGCCGGCTGGGATGAAGAGCGTGTGCTGGACCGCTATGAACTTCTGTACGAGGCGGGCCTCGTCGAGGAGGCTGCGCGCGATGGGCGCTCCCATGTGCACCTGCCGGCCGTTCCGCTTGGCCGGAGCATGATTTTTGATCATCGCCGTATTCTGGCCACCGCGATTGCGCGCCTGCGCGGGAAGATGAAATACCGTCCTCTCGTCTTCGAACTGATGCCTTCGGCCTTCACGCTCTTGGAGCTGCAGCGGACGGTCGAAGCAATTTCCGGGGTGCGGCTGCACAAGCAGAATTTCCGCCGGCTGGTCGAAGGTCAGGGGCTTGTCGAACGCACCGGCAAGCTCTCGGCCAGCGGCCGTGGGCGGCCGGCCGAGTTGTTCCGCTTCCGGCGCGAAGTACTGAGCGAGCGCCCCGCACCCGGCCTGCGCCTGGGCATGCGCCGCTGAGCTTTACGCGCTCCAGCCATCGCTCAGGAAGCGTTCAGCCATCGCGCAATGCATGGCGATACCGTGGGCCATGGCCTGCTCGTCGAGAACGACGCGATTGGAATGCAGCGGACAGCAGGAGCGAAAATCTCCGCCCTGCGGCGTTGCACCAAGAAAATACATCGCACCGGGTACTTCATTGAGGACGTAGGAAAAATCCTCGGCGCCCATGATCGGAGCCGGCATCGTCATCCAGCCGCTCTCGCCAAAGAGTTCGGTGGCAACCTTGCGTCCCAGACGAAAGGCACGCTCATCACAGATGGTGACCGGAAAACCCGGTTCAATCTCGAGTTCGGCCTCACACAGATGCGCTGCCGCGATGTGTCGGACAAGGCGCGTGAGGCCTTCATGTGCTTGGGCGCGTGAACCTTTGGAAAAGCTCCGGATCGTGCCTTCGAGTTCGGCCACCTCCGGAATGATGTTGTTGGTGGTGCCGGCGCTGATGCGGGCGATGGTCATGATCACCGGATCAAAGGCCTCGATCCGACGGGTTACGAGCGCCTGGATGGCGGTGACGATCTCGCAGGCGACCGGCACAGGATCAACGGCATTGTGCGGTTGGGAGGCATGGCCGCCCTTGCCGATGATCTTGAGTTTGATCTTGTCGGCAGCAGCCAGCAGCGGCCCCGCCTTGCCGGCGAGAATCCCCGACGGGACGTTGGGCGTGACATGCAGCGCAAAGGCAGCATCCGGCAACGGATTGATGAGCCCGTCCTTCAGCATCTCTCGGGCGCCGTGATGACCTTCCTCGCCTGGCTGAAACATGAAGTAGACCGTTCCCGCCAGACGGTCGCGATGGGCGCAGAGCGCCTTGGCAGCGCCCACCAGCATGGCCACATGCGTATCGTGGCCGCAGGCATGCATCGATCCCGGATGTTTTGAGGTGAACGGCAGGCCGGTGTCCTCTGTAAGCGGCAGGGCATCGGTGTCGCCGCGCAAGAGCACGGTGCGCCCGTTGGCCGGGCCCTTGAGCACGGCGATGAACCCCGAGGTCGACGGACCTTCCCGGTATTCCAGTGGCAGGCCCTGCAGCGCCGCCTTCGCCTTGGCGGTGGTTTTGGGATTGAAAAGCCCCTGCTCAGGCTCCTCATGGATCGCCCGGCGCAGCCGGATCGCCTCATCCAGCAGGCCTTCGCCCATGTTCACCCAAAGTCCGGTATCCTGACGGTCCATGCCTGAAATCCCCGTTTTTTGCAGCCCCGCATCACGCCCTTAAGGTCGCGAGGAAGTCAACGCCGCGCCCTGGCGCCGCAGTTACGGGGCAGGACGGTAATTCCGCTTGACGGATTTATGCTCAACTATAGCATATTGGTGGACCTTGGGCCGGCCGCTTGAAGGCCGGATATTTTGGACCATATTTATACTCAATTCGAGTATAAAGC
>JAGWRJ010000376.1 GCA_028869725.1 Alphaproteobacteria bacterium
ATGCGCTCTTCCCGCTCAAGGCAGTTTCGACTTCACTCCATTTTTCTCGCAATCAGACGATCTTCAATGAGGGTGACGCTGCGCGTTACTCCTACAAGCTGATCGAGGGTGGCGTACGACTGTGCAAAATTCGGCCAGACGGACGGCGCCAGATTGCCGAGTTCGTTCTGCCGGGTGATGTCTTTGGGTTTGCCCTGGATGATGAATATTCGCTCACGGCGGAAGCTCTTGGCGACGTCGTGGTGCTGCGCTGGGCGCGTGGACAGGTTGAGCGGCTGGCGGAGGAATTACCCCCTCTGCGCAAAGAACTGATGGCGATGCTGTGCCGGGAACTGTCAGCAGCCCAGGAGCATCTGGTAATGCTAGGTCGTCAGACCGCAAAGGAACGTGTGGCCTCATTTCTCCTACTCATCGCCAACCGGCGCGAAGCGGGCAATGGCGACAGGTTGCTCCTGCCCATGGGTCGCCAGGATATTGCTGACTATCTTGGACTGACCATTGAGACTGTGTGCCGTGCACTCACCGATCTGAAACGCGAAAAGTTGATCGAAATTCCGGATCGGCATCATGTCCTGTTACGCAATCTTGTGGCTCTCGAGGACGTGGCCGAAGGCGGGGAATAAGTGGCCATGGGGTACAAGGCAATTATTGCGGCGATCAACGGCGGTCCGGACGACAAAGCCGTACTCGACGCGGCATTCGCAGCCGCCTGGCCATTCCAGGGCCACGTCACCGCGGTATTTGCCTACCCGGATCCGCGCACTGCCGTTCCCACCATGGGCGCGCCAATGACACCGGAGGTTGTGCAACAGGTTATAGACGCTGCGGAGATGCTGGCCCGCAAGGAATCAGACCGCGCGCGGTCGGCGATACGGGCCTTCGCCGCCGCCCACAACGTCGAACTCGATGCCAAGCCGAGAGATCCATCTCATGTCAGTTGCTCCTTTCGCACGCTGTTCGGTCAACCCGCAGCCGTCCTGCTCACTGAGTCCAGGCTGTCGGATCTGGTTGTAACCTCGGCCGCGGCCGGTGATGCACATGCAGTGTTCCTCGAGCTTCTGACCAAGAGTCATAGGCCTATCCTTCTGGCCCCTGAAGCGCCGGTCAGCGATCTCACCGCTCATTGTGCCATTGGCTGGGATGGAGGCGCGGTGGCTGCTCACGCCCTGCGTGCTGCGCTTCCACTGCTGAAAAAAAGTCAAAGGGTCACGCTCTACACCGTTGGGGCCACGCATAAGTCAACACTTGAGGCTGCGCGCGACTATTTGCGTCTGCATGGCGTTGAAGCCGGAATGCGTGAGCTCGACGCGCACGGCACGAGCGCCGGTCTGGCGCTTCTTCGCAGCGCCGAAACCGACGGTGCCAGCGTGATTGTCGCCGGCGGCTATGGGCACAGCCGTATCGGAGAGACTCTGTTCGGGGGCAATACGATTGATCTGACCAGCTACGCACGCGTGCCCTTGCTGCTGATGCATTGATGCGATTTTAACCGCCCCCGTGATCTGCTTCTTGCGAGTTCAAGCGTACGTTCTATGTGCTTATTGCGCACTTCCTAGGCATTGATCTGACTGCTTGACGGCGCTCTTGTGCGCAAGATAATCCCGCGCCCATGAACACCCTGCGGCGGCTTTGCCGTCGACAAGGTTACGGAGGGCGCTGCTTGAAGAACCGTAAACCTCTCAGCCTGCGCGTACCGCAGCCCAGACATCGGCCAGGTGACATGCCCGATTTTACGGGAATGGTGGTGCCTGAGGCCGGTAGCGTTCGTCGACCAGATATCGGCGTTCGTCCGCACGATATTGCGGATCTGGCCTACAGCCTGATTCGGGTTCTCGATTCCGAACATCGCGCCGTTGGTCCATGGGATCCCAGGCTTGATCCCGAAACCCTGCGCCGTGGCCTTGAAGCCATGCTTCTGACCCGAGCCTACGACGATCGCATGTATCGCGCCCAGCGTCAGGGGCGCACTTCATTTTACATGAAGAGTACGGGTGAGGAGGCTGTAGCCACTGCCGCGACCTTTGCACTTGAACGCGATGACATGTGCTTTCCGAGCTACCGTCAGCAAGGGATCCTGATTGCGCGTGGCTATCCGTTGCTCAAGATGATGTGCCAAGTTTACTCCAATGCGGAGGATCCGCTGAAGGGCCGCCAGCTTCCAATCATGTATTCGGCAAAGGAGTACGGCTTCTTTTCAATCAGCGGTAATCTCGGCACGCAATTTCCGCAGGCGGTAGGCTGGGCCATGGCGTCCGCATACAAGGGCGATGATCGCATCGCCGCCAGCTGGGTCGGTGAAGGCACTACCGCAGAAGGTGACTTTCATCACGCCTGTACCTTCGCGGCAGTGTACCGTGCGCCCGTCATTCTCAATGTCGTCAACAACCAGTGGGCGATTTCCAGCTTCTCCGGAATCGCTGGTGGTGATGACGCGACCTTTGCCAGCCGGGCGATCGGCTACGGGCTTCCCGGATTGCGCGTGGACGGCAATGACTTCCTGGCCGTTTACGCAGCCACGCAGTGGGCCGCAGAACGGGCTCGTAACAATTTAGGCGCGACTTTGATCGAGCTGTACACCTATCGTGTCGAGGGCCATTCGACGAGTGACGACCCCTCGCGCTATCGACCACAGGATGAGGCCAAAGCCTGGCCTCTGGGAGATCCGATCGAGCGGCTCAAGAACCATCTGATCCGGATCGGCGAGTGGGACGAGACCCGCCATGAAGCCGCGCACAAGGCGGCGGTTGAGCAGGTGCGTGCAGCAGATCGTGAGGCATCTGCCATTGGTACCTTGGGACAGGCCAAACCCAGTGTCAAAACGATGTTCGAGGACGTATACAAGGAAATGCCTTGGCATCTGCGCAGGCAACGCCAGGAAATGGGGGTCTGATCATGTCGACGATGAACATGATCCAGGCGCTCAATTCTGCCATGGACACGATGCTGGCACGTGATCCGAATGTGCTCATCTTCGGCGAAGACGTAGGTTATTTCGGCGGTGTTTTCCGGGCCACCGAAGGGCTGCAGAAAAAATACGGTGTAACCCGCTGCTTCGATACTCCAATCGGAGAAGGCGGCATCATCGCTAGTGCCATTGGCATGGGAGCATACGGTCTGCGGCCTGTAGTCGAGATTCAGTTTGCCGATTACATCTACCCTGCGTTTGACCAGCTTGTATCCGAAGCCGCGCGACTTCGATATCGCTCAGCCGGTGACTTTTCGGTACCCTTGACCGTGCGCACACCATATGGCGGCGGAATATTCGGCGGACAGACACACAGCCAGAGTCCGGAAGCGATCTTTACTCATGTCACCGGCCTGAAGACAGTGGTGCCATCGACACCATATGATGCGAAGGGGTTGCTGATCGCCGCCATCGAAGATGATGACCCAGTGATTTTCCTCGAGCCCAAGCGCATTTATAATGGACCATTCAACGGTCAGTATGACCAGCCAGTGGTACCCTGGTCCAAGCATCCCGCCAGTGAGGTGCCTGAAGGCTACTACACGGTGCCGCTGGGGCGGGCCAAAATCCTGCGCCCTGGTGAGCAGATGACCATCCTTGCCTATGGCACCATGGTCTATGTCGCACTGACCGCCGTGGAAATCTCGGGGATTGATGCAGAAGTAATAGATCTGCGTACGCTTCTGCCACTGGATATCGAGACCATAGTTTCCTCGGTCGAAAAAACGGGACGCTGTATCATTATTCATGAGGCGACACGCACAAGTGGCTATGGCGCCGAGCTCTCAGCGCTTGTGCAGGAGCAATGCTTTTATCACCTTGAGGCACCGGTAGAGCGCGTGACGGGTTGGGACACGCCATATCCGCACGCCTTCGAATGGGAGTATTTTCCGGGGCCGGAACGGGTGGTAGCCGCTATGCGCCGCGTGCTGGAGGGCTGAATGGGGACATACGTCTATAAGCTTCCTGATGTAGGTGAAGGCACCGCAGAAGCTGAAATCGTTGCATGGCACGTTCGCGTTGGGGATATGGTCGAGGAAGATCAAAACCTGGTCGATGTCATGACTGACAAGGCTACGGTGGAGATGACCGCACCGGTGTCCGGCAAGGTGATTGCTCTTCACGGCGCTCCGGGCGAGATGGCAGCGGTAGGGGCACCTCTCGTCGAATTCGAAGTGTCTGGACAGGGCAGATCTGAATCCGTCCGCCCCGTGAAGCCAACTGAATCTGACGTCGCGGAGGCCAAGGTTTCGGACGCAGCTGAGCGCGGTGCTGTGGAGGCCGGGTTAGCCGGGCGCAGAACAGGAAAGGCAGAGCTGCCAACTCCGGGGGGCTCTGCCGCGCCAGCACGAGCGGCTTTTGTGACACGCGCCTTGGGCGAAAAGCCCGTGGCGTCTCCGGCCGTACGCCTGAGGGCGCGGGACCTTGGTATCGAGCTGCAATTTGTAGCCGGAACCGGCCCGGCGGGGCGCATTACCCATGGCGATCTTGATGCGTTTGTCGCCAATGGTGGACGTTATGCGACAGCCGGCAGCCGCATGCAGGTACGGGAGGGGGTTGAAGACGTCAAGGTAATTGGGCTGCGGAGGAAAATCGCTGAAAAGATGCAGGACGCCAAGCGGCGAATTCCTCATTTCACCTACGTCGATGAAGTGGATATGACCGAGCTGGAGGCATTACGCGCCCATCTCAACACGACGAGGCATCCGGACCAGCCGAAGTTGACCGTGCTTCCGTTCCTGATCCGCGCATTGGTGAAGGTGCTACCCGACTATCCTCAGATCAATGCCAGATTTGACGATGAGACAGGCATCGTTCACCGCCATCAGCCTGTGCATGTTGGCATCGCGACCCAGACCACAAACGGTCTTGTTGTACCTGTCGTACGCCATGCCGAAGCTCTCGACATGTGGCAGTGCGCAGAGGAAGTCGCGCGGCTGGCATCAGCGACACGCGAAAATAAGGCCAAAGCAGAAGACCTGCAGGGCTCGACCATTACGATCACGAGCCTTGGCGTACTGGGAGGGCTGGTTACCACGCCGGTTATCAACCACCCGGAAGTTGCCATCATCGGCCCTAACGCGATCCTTGAGCGTGCGGTAATCCGTGGTGGACAGATCGTCGTTCGGAAAATGATGAACCTGTCTGCCAGTTTCGATCATCGGGTCGTTGATGGTTATGATGCTGCCGAATTCATACACCGCATAAAGGATGTTCTGCAGCATCCGGCACTTTTGTTCATGGAGTGAGTATGTCTGAGACCGTCCATGCCAAGGTTCTCGTGCTGGGCGGGGGCCCAGGCGGCTATGTCTGCGCAATTCGCTGCGGCCAGCTGGGGCTCGACACGGTCCTGGTCGAAGCCGACCGTCTGGGAGGTACCTGTCTCATCCGCGGCTGTATTCCGTCAAAGGCAATTATCCATCGCGCCAGTCAGTTCGAGCAGATTTGCAGGTCTTCCTCAGACTCGCTCGCCGGAATCTCGCTTGCTACTCCGCCAGTGCTTGATATGGGTGGCCTCGTCAAATGGAAGAACACAGTCGTCGACCGGCTTAATGCGGGTGTTGCGACGCTTCTCAAAAAGTCCAAAGTCCGTGTCATTTCAGGCTGGGGATGTTTCTCCGACGCCAAGACCTTGAATGTCGAGACTGCGGACGGGCGTATCACCGTGCATGCCGAGCATGTAGTCCTAGCCACCGGGTCCAAGCCGGTTGAGCTGGGCTTTCTGCCCTTCGGTGGAAAAGTCATATCATCAAGTGAGGCTCTTGATCTGCAACAGGTACCCCCGCGCATGCTGGTGATCGGTGCAGGTTACATTGGTCTGGAGCTTGGGATTGCATTTCGCAAGCTCGGCAGCACGGTTACGATAATCGAGGCGCAGAATCAGATTCTGCCACTTTATGACCGCGAACTGGTTACCCCGGTAGCGAAGTGGCTGAAGACCCACGACGTTACGGTACATCTGTCCGCAACAGCCAAAGGGCTTACAGGTGATACGCTGATCGTCGAGATGGCTGATGGCAAGACAGTCGAGATCCCGGCGGATTGCATACTGGTGACGGTCGGGCGGGTTCCCAACACGTCGGGCTGGGGCCTTGAAAATATCGCCGTCGACCTTGCTGGCCGGTTCGTCAAGGTCGACGGACGTTGTGCCACGTCCATGAAAAATGTCTGGGCGATCGGCGATGTCGTGGGGGAGCCGATGCTGGAGCATAAAGCGGCTGCACAAGGAGAGATGGTCGCTGAAATTATTGCCGGGCGTAACCGTACCTTCGAACCTGCAGCTATTCCGGCGGTCTGCTTCACCGATCCGGAGATCGTCAGCTGTGGCCTGCTTCCATCCGAGGCGGGCCCTGACGCGATCGTTTCCCAGTTTCCGTTCTTGGCCAATGGTCGTGCCCTCTCCATGGATGCCGGAGAGGGCTTTGTCCGCGTCGTAGCCCGCAAGGACAATCACAGGGTCCTCGGGATCCAGGCCGTGGGCGAACATGTCAGCGAGCTTTCGGGAGAGTTTTCACACGCATTGGCCATGGGGGCCGTGCTCGAGGACATCGCCGGCACGGTCCACGTTCATCCGACTCTGTCTGAGGCACTGCATGAAGCCGCGCTGCGAGCGCTCGGCCACGCTATTCACATATAAGCCGCCCATGAGTTGAAACCTGTCCAGGAATGGGACGGTACTGGCGTGCCAGGCCATGCTCGGCGTGATCAAGCGGGGATAAGTCCTGTTTACTGAGGTCCGGCTCTTTTCAGGGAACAAATAGCTGCGTTAGCTGTTTCGGTGACGAATCGCGGAGTATCTTCGTGCGCGTCGATCCGGTCATCGCTCTAATGGACGAAATCGAGCGTGCATACGTCATGCTTGCCGACGCCCGTAGTGCCGATGACTGGCCGGCAACCCGCAGAGGTCTCGCAAGAATTGCAATGCTGCATCAGCGGCTGATAGCAACCGAGCCGGCCACGGTTATCGGTGCCGCCTGTCTGCTGCGAGAGGCGGCGAGCCTGCTGCCGCAAAGCCAGGGGCCGTCCTTGAGCGATTCGTTGCGCGCCATCGCGGCGCGTTTTGACGAGGGCCGCCGCCGCATCGAGGATCTCGTCTGGTTGCGTGGGATTGCCGGCGAGCTTGCCACGGGTGCCTCTGGTGATCTGGGGCAGGCGGCGGCCAACATGATCCGGCTGGCGATCAAAGGAGCGGCGCGGCCGGTTCTGCTCTTCCGCGCCGTTTCCCCTTCGACCAGCATGCCGAGAGTCCAGGAAAGACGGCCACCAGCAATCCCTTCTACCTCTTGAACGAAGCAGGAGGGTTGGCGGTGGTCAACCCTTTCTATGTCGCCTTGGATGCGGGCCTGGAAGCTTCTTCTTCGTGATGCTTTTGAATGGTCTGCATCGCCGCGGACATGGCGGCGCCAATAAAGCGCTCCTTGTTGTCTCTGGCCCAGGACAATGCGGTTTCCCGCGCCTGATTGGCACCATTGATAGCGGGAACGACGTATCGCTGCCAGAGTTCGTACGATTTGCGCGTCTGTTCAAAATCCGCCCAATTATGTGCGAGCTGCAGGAAGCATCCAAAGGAGCCTTGCTTGGCCTGCAGTCGGCGGATCTGGGCGATCGCGTCGTCAGGGGTTCCGACCACTGCCACGCCTTCTTCGACAAGTGCGGTGAGCGGTCGGTTCTCCGTTGACTCGCGGCCGGCCACGGCGCTTATCCCGGAAAAATAGCCGCGCCACTGCTCGAAGCCGAATTTGCAGTTTTCGAAAGCTTTTTCGCGGCTCTCTGCAAGATGTACTGGACCAACCAGTCGCAGCCGGTTGGGATCCATGGTGCGTCCGTGTTCGGCGGCAGTCTTGTTGGCGATCTCCCAGTTAATGCCTAATGCATCGTATCCCCCTGCCTGCGTTGCGGCCACGCACAGCATGCCGAACCCATGCTTGCCGGCGAGTTTCCCGCCGGACGGTGTCACCGACGAGGCCACCGCAATCTCAGGATATGGGTAACTGTAGGGACGCAGCTGGCAGGTTGCGTCTACGAGTTCGAACCACTCGCTCTTGAGTGTGACCCGCTCGCCCTGGAATAGTCGCAAGATCACTTCCAGGGATTCGACCATGCGTGTGCGCTGCACGGAGGGATCTATGCCCATGGAAAATGCGTCCGATGGCAGCAGACCTGGTCCCACCCCGAACATGACGCGGCCGCGAGTCTGGTGATCGAGCTGGATAATGCGGTTGGCCACCATGAGGGGGTTATGGTACGGCAGCGAGACCACCCCCGTGCCCAATTTGATACGTCGCGTGCGTTCGGCGACGGCGGCAATGAACAGCTCAGGGCTAGCAATGATCTCGAAGCCTGCCGAGTGATGTTCCCCGACCCATGCCTCATCATAGCCAAGCCGATCAAGATGTTCGATCAGCTCCATATCCCGCTGAAGGCAAAGAGTCGGGTCTTCGTTGACCGGGTGAAAGGGCGCGAGAAATATACCGCTTCGCAGTCGCATCGTCATGGTTGAACCTTTTCCAATATGTCAGCTCCGCCAGTCTGGCTCAGAGTACGGGTGGCGGAAAGGGGCCAATCGCCTGCTCTGCCGCTAGGGCAACCTCAAACAGCCTGCGTTCGCCGCGTTCCGGACCAATCAGTTGGATGCCAATCGGCAGTCCTTTGTGCCGGGCAGCGGGAAGAACGAGGGCTGGAGCATGCAAGGCGGTCGCCGTCGCTATCCAGTTGAGAGCTGACATGTAGGGAACCTCCCTGCCATCGACATTGAGGCTGCGCGCGTTCATCGGCACGGAATGGTCATGAGCGAAGGCAGGAACCGGCGTAACCGGACTCAGTATCGCATCGTAGCCCTGGCCGAAAAAGGCATCGAGTGCGCGCTTATATGCGGCGCGCCTGTCTCTTGCCTTGTCGATCTGGTGAGCAGGGGCAGTCACACGCAGACGGTAACGCGCCTCTCCGGTTGTGTCTCGGCCCTCCTGCACGATGCGGCTATCCTCCTGCCGCCTTGCGGCCATCGCATCACGCACATGCGTGGGAAAACTTGCAGCCACGATAGGAACCAGAAGATCAAGATAGGTTTGCAGCATTTCGTCCGCATCGAAGTCCGGCTTCGCATGTTCGACGG
>JAGWRJ010000377.1 GCA_028869725.1 Alphaproteobacteria bacterium
ACTAGGGCATGAGTGTCGCCCCTTTGCGGGAGCCGGAGACGTGGCCGAGAGGCTGAAGGCGGCGGTTTGCTAAACCGTTATACGGTCTAAAGCCGTATCGAGGGTTCGAATCCCTCCGTCTCCACCACTTCTTTGTTGAACAATTTCAAATAGTTAGTAGAAATTTATGGCGCAGCGCAGCGACGGAAATGTCCGCAAACCTTGCGCTGGCTGTTTCACTTTCAGCTGGTGAGACACCCTCGGGCGGTCAGGACGCTCCCCTGGGATCGATCAGCACCCCTGGATTGAGAATGCCCGCCGGATCGAGTGCCGCCTTGGCTGCTGCCAGCGCATGACGAAAAAGCGGCGATGATTGGAGTTCGTAGCCACTGCGATGGTCGCGCCCCACCGCATGGTGATGCGTAACCGTCCCGCCTAGCGCCACCACGATCTCATTGGTCGCCGCCTTGATCTGCCGCCACTTTGCCAGCGACGTCGAAAGATCGCCGGTCGAGGTGCCCAACGCCGAGTACGAGAAGTAAGGCGCTGGCCCATCCGGATATATGTGCGTGAAGCGACAGGACACCGTCACGTCATCGCCGCATATTTCGCGGATTGCTCCCTGCGTCCTCTCGCGCACGCCCTCATACAAGGTCTCGAAGCGGTCCCACGTAATTGCCGTCTCGAAAGTATCCGTGATGATGCCTAGCGCGACCAGGAGGTCACGATAATAGGGCATCCGGATGAAAGCATTCCGCCACTGTCCCGCCGCGCCTTGTCGATGTTCGGCCGTCCGGTTGTCAGGTGCGAGCGAACGTGCCACTGCGTCGGTATCGTAGGCGCCCCGATGATCCGCTACAAGTTCCAGCGCACGTCGCATCCATGCGTCAAGCGGATGATCTGCGGACTCGAATCCCAACACCAGGATCGCCCTGCTGCCATCGCCGACGTGATTGTTACGTGCTTCGGCCGGATCAAGAAGCCGACAGTTCGTGGGAAAGAGGCCAGACTGCGAAAGTGCGCGCACTGCTGCCACCGCATTTGCCATCGTTGGAAAACTGATCGATGCCGAGGCCTGATACCTCGGCCGGTCCTGCAGTCGCATCCAGGCCTCAGTGATCACTCCAAGAATGCCTTCCGATCCGATCATCATGCGATCGGGCGACGGTCCCGCACCCGATCCGGGAAGCCGGCGCGTCTCCAGGATTCCTGAAGGTGTTACGGTCCGCGTGGACTCAACAAAATCGTCGATATGCGTATAAAGTGAGGCATAGTGACCACCGCTACGCGTCGCGATCCAGCCACCCAGCGTCGAGAGCTGCAGGCTCTGAGGGAAGTGACGCAGAGTGAGGCCATGAGGCTTCAGCTGCCCCTCAAGTTCCGGCCCCAGTGCACCCGCCTGAATGCGTGCAGCGCGGCTGATGCGATCGATCTCCAGCACCTTCCAGAGATATTGCAGATCGAGGGATACAACTGCGGCATAACCATCACCCACAGCGGGCTCCACACCGCCGCAGACACTCGAGCCGCCGCCGAACGGGATAACCGCTACATTTGCCCCCGACGCCCATTCGAGGATCGCGGCCACATCGTCCTCGGATTTCGGGAAGGCGACCCAGTCGGGTGGACGAGGAATCGCACGCAGAAACATGCGCACGATATCGGCGAACGATTTTCCCAAGCTGTGTACCAGACGGTCATAGGGCGTCGCGGACATCATCGGTGCCAGCGCCGCCGGGACGGCGACGCGCGGTGGAGGCAGCTCAAAATCATTGATCTGTGGTACAGGAACTTCCACTGGAGCGCCGCGTGCCAACCGCTGGGCCGAGCCACGTACTCGATCGGCTTCCTCCGCGCTTAACGCCTCATCGACATAGCCCCAGCCATAGAAGCGCAGCTTGCTCCGACGCGAAAGTGTGGCCTCGTCGCTCATCACATCCCCCAACAGGCATAGCTGCGAACGCCAGCCTGACGCCATGGCCCCGGTTGGGCAAGCCGGAAGGCTTATTTCTTCCGGGCGCCCGCCCCCAAACGTCCCCCGCCACTGCCCCCATGCCTGGCCTCAGCCGGGGCAAGGGTCTGGTAAATCCCATCAATGGCCGCGGCCAGCAGCGGCTCAAGCTCGGTCGCCGGATCCACCAGATGTTGCGTTGAAATCCCCATCTGAAGGCTTCCGATCAGCGTCGCCACCGCATCACTATCTATATCTGTACGAATACCACCTTCGGCCTGCCCCTTTTTTATAAGATCGGCCAGCATTATCTTGACACGTTCGTGTTCCTGCGCGAATGCGGACCTTAGGTCAGTGTTGTCCGCGACCGACGCGGCCAGCAGCTTGAAATAGGTTTGCAGCCGCTCATCGCGGAAAACCTCCCGAAGGTATAGTTCGGTCCATGACAGGATCGCCTTCAATCCGGGGAGCGCGTCTATGCCACGCTGCGCGCTAAGGGACTGCATCTCGGCGTGCAGCTGCCCAATCATCGCGTCGATGAGCCCGCGCTTGGATCCGAAGCGTTGTGTAACCAGCCCACGGCTGTACCCGGACCTCTCGCCGATAGCCTCAAATG
>JAGWRJ010000378.1 GCA_028869725.1 Alphaproteobacteria bacterium
AGATTTTCGCCGGGGAGGAAAGTTCCGGAGACAGGGTCAGAAAGGACATGTCCATGCGCACACTATTAGGAAGATCTGCTCTCGTGGTATTACTAGGCGGACCACTGTTGCTCGGTGGCTGCGCCAGTCAGGAAGCTGTCGAGCATGCCCAGACGACTGCCGACGAAGCGATGACAGCCGCACAGCATGCCCAAGCTGCAGCTGACGCGGCAACTCAGAAAGCTGAAGCCGCAAGCCAGAGCGCCGATAGCGCATCTCAAAAGGCCGATGCTGCTGCTGCCGACGCCAAGCGTGCCAATGACCGTCTTGATGCGATGAAACACAAAAAGAGGGGCGAGCGCGGCTGACGCACGCGCCTCGACAATGCTGCGTATCAATGCTTGGCCGCGTGCGGACATCCGCAGCGGCCAGGCGCACATTACGGCCGACCGGCGCCCCGAGAGGAAACCTCGCTTGATGCGGATCCCTGCCACTTCGATGACACAGGATAGCCTCTACGACCGCGTCAAGGCGATCTGTGGATCATGAAGTGGATTGCCCCTCCCTATTGGCACTCCATTTTCCTCGCCCTTCTGCTATTGGGCATTGCGGCTGACATCATTTTTGGGCTTGATTCGGTCCTTAATGTGATTTCCACGGTGCTCGTAATCAGCGTTGCCGTGATTATCCTGAGCACCAGCGCACTGGCATTGGGCGCACTTGCCTGGATCACCATGCGTGATGCTATAGAAGGCTTACGCTCAGATCGACGTGAGAGACGTGCCTGGCTATGGCGCGTAGCCGCCTATATTGGAATATTTGGCATCATCGTAGACGGCGTAGTCGGTACATGGAACGTCTTCCAGCAGCATGTGCTGTTCAGTACGGCAGTTGAGGAAATTCCGCTCGCGGGAGTTCCAGTGTGGCTTCTGCTGGCAAGTTATCCGATCAAATGGCTTGAACAAGCCGCTCTACGCCAGAGATCCTAGCGCCTTGCCGTGCTGCATACGCATATAATGATAAACCTATAAGTGCAGAAAATGCAGACACCATTGTCGGCGTCAGACATGGCATGTCTCCGGCATCCTTGGCCACGATAAAACGCGAAGCAGGCCCACGCGGCATCCTCATTACAAGATCGCGTCAGAAACACCTACACTCCAAGTATGCGTGCTACCTGGCATTTTGACACCTTGCCTCACTGGTAGATCGCAGTCCGAGCGCAAAAGAGGACACTTTAATATAACTCGCGGGACCCCAGGGCCATCTTCTCAGGCTGATGTCGCGATTGCGATGATGATCGCGGTACTACTATAAATACCTAGTAGGTCTGTGCCTCCTTGAAGGGCCCCTGCGATATTTGCGAGCGATGACGAGTGCGTACAGCCGGGTTGAGGGAACCGGCGGTGTCTGCGGCCGGAATTCTCAGGACGGCTTAATATGGCCAACTGCCACCTAGTGCATCTTTAGGACAAAAGGAGAGTGTCCGAACGAAAGGCATGAAGCTGGATTTGTACAACTGCAAAAAATTGGACACACTTGGCTTAGTCGAAAATATGACATTGGGGAGGAAATAATGTTTGCCGATCGGGTTTGGTGGATCACAGGAGCGTCCTCCGGTATTGGTGCGGCTCTGGCGCAGGCCTTGGCACAGGCGGGAGCCCGGGTCATTTTGTCAGGCAGAAATATTCCCGCACTGGAAAATGTGGCTGCGGGCTGTATGACGGATACGCTCATCCTTCCGTTTGAGGCCACAGACTTTCAGAAGCTTCCTGCCACCACAGAGGCAGCCTGGACCTGGGCCCAAAGCCGGGGCGGTGCAGTCCACGGTCTGGTAAACAACGCCGGCATCTCTCAGCGCTCGCTCGCGATCGATACCGTCTTCGAGGTGTACCAGAGAATCATCGATGTAGATCTTCTTGCCCCCATTGCCCTCACCCAGAGCATTCTGCCCCGGATGGTGCAGGCCGGCGGGGGTACTATTGTGGCAATTTCGAGCATTGCCGGAATTGCAGGCGTCCCTCTGCGTAGTGCCTATTGTGCAGCCAAACACGGTCTCATTGGCTATCACGACTCCGTGCGGGCCGAGACAGCCCATCTGGGGATGAAGGTTATGGTTGTCGCGCCAGGCTCCGTGCGAACCGAAGTATCGCGTAACGCACTGGATGGCCATGCCCAGGCGCGTGGCGTGAGCGACGCTGCGATCGACAATGGCATGCTGCCGCAAGAGGCTGCGGCGCGTATCCTTAAGGCGGTTGCGGCCGGTCAGCGCGAACTCATCCTGGCTGAGACGGAGGAGGCGCAGATTGCCCAGTTGAGGCGATCTAATCCGGACGCGCTGTTCGATCGTATGGAGGAGCTGGTGCGTCAGGGATATGCGCAGCGCATGGGCGTAAACCGCTGAAGATCTGGCGGGGGTTACTTTGAAACGCAAGATCAGAATATACTGATTGAATGTCCCGACATGTCACTGTGGCTGCGGATGGCGAGAGGTCACCGTTTCGTTGAGCACTTTGGCGATGGCAAGTCTTGCAGCTTCAACCGCTCCAGCAAGATAGCCTGGCTCTACGGGACTGGTCTCGCTGCCACCTAGCACCAGG
>JAGWRJ010000379.1 GCA_028869725.1 Alphaproteobacteria bacterium
GCCATTGTCTGGCCGATCATGCCCGGGGCACCAACGCACTCGAAGATGACGTCCGGGCCGCGTCCTGCCAGCCGCTCGACCTGGCCGCTGAGCGGCTCATCGGGATTGATGGCATCGCTGGCACCAAAGCGCGCGGCCATGGCGCGGCGCGCAGTCGTCCTTTCGCTGACGATGACGTGACGTATACCGAGGAACCGTGCCCAGAGAATTACGGCCAGTCCCACAGGGCCGGCGCCGACGACCAGTATGACCGCATTACGGTCGAGCTTCGCCATATCGACTGCATGAAGGCCTACCGCCAGGGGCTCAACCAAGGCACCCGCCCGATAACTCATGCCTGTGGGGAGCCGGAAGGCTCCGTTCGCAGAGATACGGACATACTCTGCGTAGGCACCGTGGCGCTGGCCGAGACCGATGCCCGCGCCGTGGGCGCATGCCCCCGAGCCAAGTCCCTGGGAGAGGTTGCGACAAGGAGACGCCTCGCCGCAGCACAGATACGGAAATCCTGCTACCGCCGTACCTAAGGGCCATTCCGACCGCACGGCGCTGCCGGCTTCTACAACTTCACCGGCGAATTCGTGACCCATTACCGCGCCGGCAGGCAAGGGCAGCATCGTTCCAGGTTCTGTCATATGCAAATCCGAGCCGCAGATGCCGCAGGCGCGAACCTTCAATATCAGGTCATGCGCAGACGGTTTTGGTTCCTCGATCTGCTCAATGACCAAGGGTTGACCTGCTTGACGAAACACTGCGGCACGCATGGCTTCCTCCACTTTGCTCGGCACGCCCACCTTATGCCATTCTGCAGGCGTGGAAAGCCGGAGACGCGCGTGACTTCACCTTACGCTACGGCAAGGCAGATGTTGGACGATCTTGATGCCCGGCGCATTTCGGCGGTCGAGCTTCTTGAGCAGCACGTGGCCCGGCATCGCTCCCACCACTCCAAGCTAAACGCGGTAACTAGCGAAGATCTGGAAGCCGCGCGCGCCTGTGCCAGCGCCGTTGACGAGGCACGCAGCCGCGGCGCGGCACTCGGCGTCCTTGCCGGACTACCGATGACGATCAAGGATGGCTTCGACGTTCAGGGCATGCCGGCATCGTCCGGAAATCCGGCATACGTTGGACGGGATCGCTCCTGCGTCGATGCCGATCTCGTCGCGACACTTCGCCGGGCGGGAGCGGTCATCTGGGGAAAAACCAATGTGCCGCTGATGCTTGGGGATTTTCAGAGCTATAATGAGATTTTCGGCACTACGAATAATCCGTTTGATCTTGCGCGAACGCCGGGAGGCTCTTCTGGCGGCGCGGCCGCAGCGCTGGCCGCGGACATTACGCCGCTCGAACTTGGCTCGGATATCGGTGGGTCCTTGCGCCATCCGGCGCATTTCTGCGGGACCTGTTCGTTGAAACCGACCTGGGGGCTACTTCCTCTGGCCGGACATGTTCCACCTCCTCCGGGCATAAACTCAGAGATTGATCTGAACGTGGCCGGGCCAATGGCCCGCAATGTCGGAGATCTGAAGCTGCTTTGGGATGCGCTCAGAAACGTCCCCTACACCGAAGCCCGACCCGCGACACGAGCGCGTATCGCAGTCTGGAACTCCCAGCCGGGATGGCCGCTTGCAGCAGCTGTACGGGATGCCGTCGAGCACACGGCAAAGCACCTGTCCGCTCTCGGCTTTTCCGTCGAACATGCGAAGCCGGACTTCGATGCGGACGAAATGCTGCAAACCTATCTTGATCTTCTGGTTCCGATCGTGGCTGCAAGTTTTCCCACGCATGTGCGTGACGCGATGGCCGCAAGGCGGCAGGAGGATAACCGCATCGTGCAGGAGGGCCGAGATACAACCGGAGAGGCGCGTTACCGTCTGCGTGTGACTGCCCCTGCTCACCAGATCGACGAGGCAAGAGGCAGGCGCGCCGCACATAAGCGCGCACTCGATGCCTTTTTCGGCCAGGGCTACGATGCGATACTGAGTCCGGTTACGC
>JAGWRJ010000380.1 GCA_028869725.1 Alphaproteobacteria bacterium
GAACAAGCCAAATGGCTCTCGGACGACACGCGTCATATGCTGGCCGAGCTCTCGCCAAAACCTGATCAGGTCACGATTGCCATCAACACTGTCCAGATGAATGTAACCGAGCTGATGTCGCCGAGTGACGTCGCAGGCACTTCATTGGCGCTGCCAGCATACCAGGCGGCCTATCGGGAGATGACAGTCCCAGCCGGACCTTCCTTCGTCGAAGAACATCTGAAGCGTCTTGAACGTGCTCGTATCCAGCCACACTTCATGCTGGCCTATGGCGGCCAACTTGAGACCTTGGACCGGCTTATTAGACGCGGCATCTATCGTGGTCCCCTTAATCTCAACTGGGTAGCGATCGGCGGTGGAGCGGACAGTCCTAATCCATTCACAATGATGGAGTTCATTCGCCGAGTTCCGGACGGCGCCGTACTTACTCTCGAAAGCGTCATGCGCAATGTACTGCCGATCAATACCATGGCCATCGCCATGGGCCTCCACGTCCGCTGCGGCATCGAAGACAATTTATGGGGCCGAAACGGAGAGCGCATCAGCTCCGCCCACCAGGTGGAACAGCTTGTCCGCATCGGTAAAGAACTTTACCGCAAGATAGCAACCGGTGCCGAGGCAAAGCGGATTTATCGCATCGGCGAATGGTACCAAAGTTCGGACGAAACACTGTCAAAGCTAGGTCTGCCGGCGGGCCGACACTCTGTCGCGCCCGATTTGCCACTGCGCATGGCATCTTAGTTGTACCCGCGACTGTAGCCACCAGGGCCAGTCAGAGCGACACATCTGCCGCCGAACGCTGGCAACGGACCTGCCGGACCGAGAATGCGGAGGCCGAGGTCAATGACGACGACTATCGTTCAGTGCGTACCGCCTGAGCTACTTTATCTGGTATCGGTGCGGCAGCACTGACCAAGGCTTGCTCCCAAGGAAGATCTACGGCCATGCTGCGGCAATCGCTCACCGCGACGTTTCTGCCGGCTACCTGGTAGACGCCGGTCACGGGCGCCACAAGGCCGAGCGGTGACACATATGCGCGAAGATTACTCGTACCGAAGCGCCTCGATCGGATCGAGCGCTGCCGCTTTGCGCGCAGGATAATAGCCAAAAAACATGCCGACTATCGCAGAGAACAGGAATCCACCCAGTACGGCGGACCAGGCGATCGGTGTCGCCCAGCCAGCTATTGCGGAAATCGTGAGCGAGGCGACAACTCCGCCGACAATTCCTGCGATCCCTCCTACAGAGCTCAGCAATACGGCCTCTGCAAGGAACTGGAGCAGCACCTGAATCCGTCGTGCACCAATCGCCATGCGTAGCCCAATTTCACGGGTTCGCTCAGTGACCGAAACAAGCAGTATATTCATGATGCCAATGCCACCCACGAGAAGCGAGATTGAGGCAACAGCGGCAAGAAGATAGGACATCGTACGACTGCTGCTTTCCGCTGCAGTTGCGATCTGGCTCAGGTTACGCACCGAAAAGTCATTGACATCTCCGGGACGTATCCGATGGCGTACCTCCAGCGTCTTTGTGACTTGCGCAATCGCTGCATTGACAAGATCCGGACGCAGAGCCTGTACATAAATCTGGTTTACAAGCCCCGTAATTCTGGGCTGGATACCGTAGGGATTGCTGATAGTCCCGTATATCGTACTTGCCTGCGTCTGCTGACTTGGTACCGCGACCCCCAGAACTCTTCTCTCCGCCGTGGTAAACGGAAGCATCACGAGATCGTCCTGATCAGTTCCAAACGCGGACTGCCCTTTCGGTGCGAGCACACCGATTACTCTCAGCGGCGTATTCTTGACGATGATTGTTGCCCCCAGGGGATTGGCATTCTGACCAAAGAGCTGACGCCAGACGGTCTGTCCGATGAGCACGACAAGCGCACCGCTACTTTCATCGGCTTCGGATATTCCGCGCCCTAACGCGATCCGCCAATTCGTGATCGCTGGATAGCCCGGCGTGACCCCCTGTACGCTCGTCGTCCAGTTCTGGCTGCCATACTGGACCTGCCCCAACTGACGGATGATGTACCCTACCTGCCCCACAGCCGGATCTTCATGGCTGATGGCACGGGCGTCATCAACGGTCAGGGTGGATGCGCTGCCGAAGCCGCCTCGAACACCGGACGTGGTCGTAGCTCCGGGCACTACCACCAGGAGGTTTGTTCCCAGGCTCTCGATCTGCTTGCGTACAGCTTCGTTGGCGCCCTGCCCCACAGCGACCATGGCAATCAGTGCGGCAACGCCGATGAATACCCCCAGCGTCGTCAGGGCAGAGCGCATTTTGTTGCGAATAATAGCCTGCATGGCGGCCGTCAGAATCATCCGCCCAAAGGCGACCGAGCCAGCTGTGGCTGGCAGCTCCGGCCCTTTTGC
>JAGWRJ010000381.1 GCA_028869725.1 Alphaproteobacteria bacterium
AGCATTTCGTCGCGTCGGCGGCATCAGCGTTCACACCACGTACCTTACGGGAATGATTACGAGCCTGATCTCTACGAAGGCTGAAAAATACACCTCTGAATTGGCTCAATTGCCTGCAGGAGCTTCTGATCCCAAAATAGGCCTCCTCTGCAGAATCTGGATCGCATTTGTCTTGGGGGCAGGAATTGGAGCGGCAATGGTGTTTCACTTTAAGCGGTTCGGGATACTGGGGGCCGCGGTGCTTTTGACCATACTTATCCTCCGCACGGCAAAAAATTCTCATACGCCTTTGACGACTTAAATTAACAACTTGAGTGCTTCAACGTGGAACGAAACACGATGGGGAAGAATCTACGCCGCGATTTAGGCATCGCGTCGGAATTGCCTAGCCGGATCGATCCGCGATAAACAAATGGCTTTTTGCGCCTCGTGAGATCAAGTCCTTTCCGTATTTCATGGCATGGCATCCGCGACTCACCAATGAACCTGCTCACAAATGGTTTCATGAGCAACTGCGGTCGGCGGTTCGGACCGTCTGAGCAATTCGAAGCTGACTCCAGCTTGACTACCGTTCGCATCTCCAGTTACATTCCCGGCATGTTCGAGGATTCTGCCCTCCGTCTTCTCATTTACGCCGAAATCGTTCGCACGGGTGAGACACCAGTCGTTGTCACGCTCGCGCGTCTGCTCGGTGCCTCTCTGGACGATGTTCGCGCTTCCCTCCGCCGTATGCACGACGCGCATATGCTGGTGCTGCAACCCACAGGCGAAATCCTGATGGCCAACCCGTTCTCGGCTGTGCCTACGCCGTTCCTCGCCGAAGTCGGTGGCAGCAGATGGTTTGGCAATTGCATTTGGGACGCTCTAGGCATCATCGCCACGCTTCACGCCGATGGTCGTGTGCTTGCCTCATGCGGGTCTTCCGGCGAAAGGATGGAGTTGTCGGTGAGCAACGGGGCGCTTACTGGCCAAGGCGTTGTTCACTTCGCTCTCCCCGCTCGCCGATGGTGGGAAGATATTGTCTTTACTTGAAAGACCATGCTCCTCTTCCGGTCGGAAGAGATGGTGGACCGCTGGTGCCGCAATTGGGGTCTGCCACGCGGGGCGATTCTCTCACCTGCAACCTGCTGGGCGTTGGCGCGTGAATGGTATCACGACCGCCGCGACCGACAATGGCGTCGCCGAACCGTGGACGAAGCCCACGCCTTGTTTAATCGGCTCGGCCTGACCGGGGATTTTTGGAAACTGAACTAGAGCCGGGCTGGACGGTCGTGGCGAACCGTTCAGAGACTACTTGCTCATTCGCCGATTTGAAATGGCATCCAGAGTTCCATAGCCCTAAGACGAAAGGTTTGGAGTCCGTACACTGGGCTGCTATCTCGGCGTTCTAGTCTAAAAGAAAAATCTCTGAGTTCGGAGTTGCTTTGCGATTTCGTCTTGGACGTTTGCCGGTAGCCACGAAGTAGCCAACCCCAGTTATCGTGACCATCGGCGCGCATTATAGCGGAGCAATCGTTAGCGGGCCCCCCGGCCAGTCTCACCTAGCGAAAACAGCCGCGTGATGGGTCGATACTAACGGGAGATGGCAGCACAA
>JAGWRJ010000382.1 GCA_028869725.1 Alphaproteobacteria bacterium
TCATCAACCAATACAACGTGGCAGACTTGTCCAGCCTGGGACAATACTTGATCCAGCGCAACGATCAGATGTTTGGCACATACCCAGTCATTGTGAATAGGTATAACTATCGCGATCGGATATTTAGCTGCGTATACATTATCGTCTCCGCCGGTGGGCGGCATGACTACTGCGGCAACGGTGCTCATTCTGACCTCTTGAGTCGGCCTGTCAGGTGCAGTCTATCAATGGCGGCTAGAGTGAATGACGCGATCTTATTTCAAAGACGGGGCAGATGACAGGGGCGGATGTCAAGCCTTGAGCGTAGCCACACAACCCGCGTTTTGATTACGAAGCTGTTAGTGAGCCGGCCTGCTTGGCGTTGGAGACGGACTCAGGCCAGTGCACCGGGGTGGAAGGTGGATGTCTCCGAAAAGATGCGGCTGAGTGGCGCCTGCGCCAAGTCTGAGGCAATGGCACATTGAGCTCCCGCCATGGCGCTGTCGCCTTTTGGGGGCGAGAAATGCAAGGGCACGATTGATGCGGGACTAGGGACTGGGCGCACCATGTCCCATTTGTGGGAAGCGTCCTGGAACGAGCGGGAGCTTGGCGCGCTGTGTGCGGTATGCGATAGCAAGTATCTTGCTGCCTTTGCTACACGCACAGGCAACATTTGCAGCGCCGAAACACTGCCATCGTATCTAAGTCCAAAGCCACAAGACATGCGACCCGAGAGTATGGCAACTACAAAGCGAGCTGTACAATGCCAAAGAACCACACCCGCAACACTTGACGTGAGATGAATTGATGCGCGACGGCTGCTCATCGCTCTTTCGAGTGCGTCGGTTTCTACCATCCGGATAGTAGGATGCCGACAATTATATGAGCTTATCTTATCAAGGCACGAATCCAGCGTGAACCCGGTGGGCTCCGCAGCGACACCGCCGGTAGCGACGCATTATCAGGTGGGCGCATTTGTTGGGACAGAGGCTAGTCAAGGAGACAGGATACAAGGCTTGACTAAAGAGCCTATTTGACAATCCGTTGCGCGCCGGAGCGTTAGCTTGGTACAAATATTGCTCTGATCGCCCTCGGGCGGATAGGAGGTACATATCTGACGCGCCTTTGCATCTTGCTTCTGGTTGCGCCATATCTCGAGAGCAAATGTCGGAGGATGCCATGATCCCCAATTCCTACCCTAGTCTTGATTATCAGCTTGGCGAGACGGCTGATATGTTGCGTGACACAGTCCGCAGCTTCACGTCAGACAAGATTGCATCTCGCGCAGCGGAAATTGACCGGAGCAATGTGTTCCCGCGCGATCTCTGGCCTGAGCTCGGTGCACTCGGTGTCTTAGGCATTACGGTAGAAGAGGAGTGGGGCGGCGCAGGTCTTGGCTATCTGGAGCACTGCGTTGCAATGGAAGAAATTAGCCGCGGGTCGGCCAGTGTTGGCTTGTCATACGGCGCGCACTCCAATCTTTGTGTCAATCAAATTAGGCGTAATGGAACTGAGGAACAGAAGGCACGCTACCTCCCCAAGCTGATCTCGGGTGCACATCTGGGCGCTTTAGCCATGAGCGAGCCAGGCGCCGGATCGGACGTAGTATCAATGAAGCTGAGGGCTGATCGGCGCGGTGATCGATATATTCTTAACGGAAGCAAAATGTGGATCACTAACGGGCCGGATGCGGACACCCTTATCATTTACGCGAAGACGGATGCTAAGGCGGGTCCACGGGGAATTACAGCGTTTTTGGTTGAAAAGGGATTTAATGGTTTTTCGTGCGCTCAAAAGCTGGACAAACTGGGTATGCGCGGAAGTGATACAGGCGAACTCGTGTTTGTTGATTGTGAGGTTCCGGAGGAAAATGTCTTAGGTAAAGTCGGTGAAGGTGTACGGGTATTGATGAGTGGTCTAGATTACGAACGTGCCGTACTGGCTGCCGGGTCGATTGGGATTATGCAATCCTGTATGGACGTTGTTTTGCCCTATGTGCATGAGCGCAAGCAGTTCGGCCA
>JAGWRJ010000383.1 GCA_028869725.1 Alphaproteobacteria bacterium
GCGGTATTGATGCCATCGGAGAAATCGTGGGCGATAACCGCCGCTGCGACCACGAGGCCGATTGCTGATGATACCTGGAAGGCAAATCCGATGGCCAGGCCATCGCAGGCGCTGTGCGTGACCAACGTCAACCCGCCGAGCAGGCCTTTAATGGAGTAGCGATGCCCATAGTCCGGATCTGGCTTCTGCGCAGTGCGGTCAAGCATCATGTAGAAAAGAAACCCGATGCCCGTAAACAGCGAGGTTTCAGCAACGCGATGAAACTGCTGCGCGAAACCATAGGCCTCGGGTATCAGATCAAACAACGCAACACCGAGCACCGCTCCGGCGGAAAAGCCCAGGATCAGATGCAGTCGATCGCGCAGATGAACCGCAAGCGCGCCACCGCAAATGGTCGCAAGAAATACAGCAGGAGCAATGAGGAGTGCGTGCACGTCAGCCGCACCAGCCACATGCATCATGTGCGCCCCGGCGTGATCTTGCCGCAGCTTCACACTGCGGCTCGCCGGCACGTTCTGGACCGAAGCCGACCATCCGTCGACCTCTCTGTGCGCCAGCGTTGATTACCATGGTTCCTGCGGGCGTCCTTACGCGTCGGGAAAGCCATTACCGTATATTGTAACATGGAGATTGAAGGCAAGCCGACCGCAGGCCCACATCAGTCATTGGCCAAATACGCCACCAGTTCATCGATTTCACTCTGGCTCAACCGCAACGCCGGATGGTTCATGGTGGCGGAGACCCGCGCCTGGGTGCTGAAGTCGATAAGCGCCTGGTTCAGGTAGGGCGCGTGCTGGCCGGCAATGCGCGGGGTGGCACCTGCGCCGGCACCCTCAGCGCCATGGCACTGCTGACAGGCAGGAACCCCCTCGGCGCCATGCAGAAAAAGATCCCGCCCCTTCTGGGCAAGCGGAGCTTTGGGAGCCGGCGGCGTAGGTGGCTGTGCCGCATAATAGGCCGCCAATGCGTCAATACGCTTGTCTGCGATCGTGGATGCCACATCCCACATGACATAGGCCGCGTGCGGCGATTGACGCGTTATATCCCGAAACCCCTTCAGTCGCTGGACCAGGTACGCGTAGTTCTGGCCATTGAGGCGAGGCACCTTGCCGCTAGGGCTGTCACCAGCGGGGCCGTGGCAGGATGCGCATTGCGCCTCCACTGTGTTCGGAACCATGCCCTGCGCGCGCGCGGCGCCACAGACGATTGACGCCGCGAAGACCAAGGCGGCGCACAGCGCCAGATGCGCGTCACGCTGCGCAGTCTTTCGCAGAATGTGCATGGGCCCCCTTCCTCTCACTGACGTGACAGCCACCGAGCCATAGGCGTGCAATCTTGTCCATCAGTACACAGAGTATCTGGACCACTCACGCCTTCTGGCTGAAAACCCTCGTCCCAATATCGCATGCTCAATGTCCACCACGCATTCACCGGGCGATCTAGACTGCGCGGTGCCACGGGCAGCATCATTGACCAAACGCAACGGCTCTGGGCCTGCGGCGGACAGCCCCGGGGCAATGACGATGCGGATCGCCACATTTCATCGGAGAGGCTTCGCGGAACATGGGCTGCGTGCCCCCGGGCGCTAATGGGCACGCCTCCGGCAGGGCTTACGAGCCCAGGGGTGTCTTGGATCAGGCGCGCCCCCCGTTCTTGGCGATATGTTCGAGGGCCGGCAACGGTCAGAGCGGCCCCCAGACGCCGGGCCCGGGGAAAGGGCTCGCCTCGGAGCATTAAATGTGCTTAATAGAAGTAATTCATAAAGTCTCTCAAATGGAGAAGGACTTTGGAACGCGCCTTGTTGCGA
>JAGWRJ010000384.1 GCA_028869725.1 Alphaproteobacteria bacterium
ACGGAATCGATATCGAGCTCGACGTCCACGCCGGATGGCTTCGTCATCTCGATCAGATGGCCGAGAAGCCCGAAGCCGGTCACATCGGTGCAGGCAGTAGCGCCATATCGGCGCAGGCAGGGCGCGGCCGCCCGGTTGGACTGTATCATCGAAGTGAGTGCCGCATCGATCCACCGCCCCTTGGCCTTCTGACGCATGTCAGCGGCAAAAAGGACTCCCGTCCCGATCGGCTTCGTCAGGATGAGACGGTCACCCGGGCGCATGCCGCCCTTGCGGAGCAACCCGTCGCGATCGGCCAAGCCGTTCACAGCGAAGCCCAACCCCAGCTCCGCTCCTTCCCCCGTATGGCCACCCACGAGTGCGGTGTTGGCCTCCTCGAGAACCTTGAGAGCCCCGGCCATGAGCTGGCGCAACTCGTCTTCCACCTTCGCTTCGAGCCCAAATGGAATCGTGACGATGGCGAGCGCCGTCTGCGGCTCAGCGCCCATGGCGAAGATGTCGCCAAGGCTGTGATTGGCCGCGACTTGGCCGAAGACGTAAGGATCGTGGATGAAGGACCGGAAATAGTCGACCGTGTGAACCATCACTTTGGCCGATGGCACTGCCACTACCGCGGCATCGTCTGGAGCGTCGAGGCCGACCAGCACGTCAGGTCGCGCGACGGGGCGCAAGGATGCGAGCGCCCGTTCCAGCACCGTGCTCCCGACTTTCGCCCCACAGCCGCCGCAGCGCATCGCGATGGCAGACACCGCTTTGATCGCCTCGGCATCGGCGAGTCCATTGGGAACGGCGAGCTCATCCGCCGTCTCCATATCCGGCAATTCATTGAACTTGCGCATGAAGCGCCGATCAATCCGGTCCTTCCAACGCCACATCAGCCGTCCTTCGAGCGCCCAGCCGTTGCGGGAAGCGACGGCATATTTGTCGCCCGTCGAGATCAGGCTGAGGAACTGTCGCTGTGGCCTGAAGGGCGCGAGGGGGCGGCCCAGGAGCGAGCGCCGGAGGTTTCGTTCCAATGGCTTGCCCGCCCGCACCGCAAACACGCCGGATTTGGGACGCGGATGGTCAACCAAGGCGGCAATGTCGCCGGCAGCGAAGACCTCCGGATGCGACAGCGATTGCAATGTGTCGCCTACCTTTACGAACCCACGCTCGTCAACCGCGAGGCCGGACTCGGCAAGCCACGGTGCGGCACCGGCCGCGGTTGCCCACAGCACCTCATCGATCGCATATTCGCTGCCGTCTGCCCGTTTGAGCCTTCCGGCGGAGACCTCCACCACCGCTTGGCCGGTCAGCACCCGAACCTGCCGTTCGGCGAGGACACGCTGGAAAATCCGCCGTGTCCGCGCGTTGTGCTCCGGCAGAATCCGCTCCGTATCGGCGAACAGATAGAACTCGAGATGATTGTCATTCCTGCCAGCGGCCGCCAGCAGTTGCCGCAGGCGCAATCGTACCGCCAGCAGGATTTCGACTCCTCCGGCACCGGCCCCGACGACGCCGATGCGCATGGAACCGCTATGAGCCAGCACTCGTTGGCTCAACTTCTCCCAATGCGCGATGAACTGCTGAATGGGCTTGACCGGCACGACGGCGCCAGCCGCGCCGGGGACTTCACGAATGCCAGGCGTGGAGCCGATGTTGATGGAGAGAAGGTCGTAGCGCACCGGCGGGCGGCCTTTGCATAGAATGTTCCGGCCATAAAGATCGAGAGCGATCACTTCATCGTGGTACAGGCGCGCTCCCGCGAAACGGCACAGCGGCCCAAGATCGATATGCGCATCGTCGAATCCGTAATGGCCGGCGATCAGCCCCGGCAGCATCCCCGAATACGGCGTGTGCACATCGCGGCAAATCACCGTCAGGCGTACTCCGGGGAGGGGCTTCATGCCGAAGCGCTTGAGGACTCCCACGTGACTGTGCCCGCCGCCGAGCAGGACGAGGTCTTTGAGGACAGGCGCCTCACTTTGTTGCATCGCGTCCCCTTGGCGCTACACGGCAACAGCGAGGCTGCTGGCGAATTGCCACTCGGCATCGATCCAGCGCGCAGCGGTGTGGAAGCCGCAACC
>JAGWRJ010000385.1 GCA_028869725.1 Alphaproteobacteria bacterium
CGGTCCAGCCAACTGTACGGGCGCAGGCGAACAACCCTGTGAACGCGTGGCGCGGGATCTGCAGCGTATCGAGCAGGATCGCGGTGTAGAACTCGACATTGGTGTCGAGCGGGCGCTGCGGATGCCGTTGTGCCAGTGCCGCTCTCGCATAGGCTTCGACCTGGGCAGCAAAGCCCAGATCGGCCCGCCCAAGTCCCTGTATCGCGTCCTTAAGCACGTCAGCGCGCGGATCGCGCACGCGGTAGACGCGATGGCCGAAGCCCATCAGCCGCTCCCCGCGGCTCAGTGCGCCATCGATCCAGGGCGCGATGCGCTCTGCGGTTGCGATGGCGTTGAGCATGGCAAGGACAGGCTCGGGAGCACCGCCGTGAAGTGGTCCGGTCAGTGCGCAATAGGCGCCTGTGACCGCCATGAAAAGGTCTGCTCCGGTGGAGGCAATGACCCGTCCGGCAAAGGTCGAGGCGTTCATACCGTGGTCGCAGACTGTCACGAGATAGGCCTGGAGGGCGCGAACCTCGCTTGGTGTGGCAGGACTGCCGCGCAGCATGCAGAGAAGATCTGCTGCATGCGTGCGTGTGGAGTCGGGCGGTATCGGGGGCTGATTGGCCTGTACACGCAGCAGGGCGGCAGTGATGACGGGCATAGCGGCGCTCAGCACGATTTCCGGTGGAAGGTCCGGCTCTGGCCCGAGTGCGGCGATCGCAGCCCGCAAGCCGGCGGCAACCGGCAGATCGCGGGCTGCTGCAAGTAGCCGGGGCAGGTGGGAAAAGGTACGCTGGCGCGCATCCCCAAACAGCCGGGCGACAGCTGCTGGATCGCGGGGCTGTCCGTCAGCCAGCGACCACAACCGTGCTGCCAGTTCCTCAAAAGAGACGGAAAAGGCGAGCGTATCTATGCGGGCGCCCGCAACGATAAGTTCGCCATGTACACCGTCAACATGGGACAGCGCAGTTTCGGCAGCGATTACGCCATCCAGGCCGGAGGCGGATTTGTCCTGTAGCGTCATGGGCAGGGACTCCTGTTGCATCGCAACGAAGCTGACCCCAGCTTGTCATATTGATCAATCTTGATTAGCTTGATCAATATGAAAATTGATCCTGAATATCCCTCTCTCTACCTCTCCGCAGGAGAGGCGGCTGCCGAACTCGGTGTCTCTTCGGCGACCCTTTATGCCTATGTCAGCCGCGGGTTGATCCGTTCCGAACCGGTGGGAACGACGCGTGCACGCCGCTATCGCGCCGAAGATGTGCGCGCGCTCAAGAACCGTCGCGCTCCGCCGGGTCAGGGACTGGCGCTTGCTACGGACGCTCCGGTGCTGGACAGCGCGATCTCCTGTCTGAGCGAGGAAGGGCCGCTCTATCGCGGGGTCCTGGCGGTTGATCTGGCCTCCCACGCAAGCTTTGAGCATGTGTCTACGCTGCTCTGGGACGAGAGCAGCAGTGATCCCTTCGGGGTCCAAAACCTGCCCGTCGTCAGTGCAGCGATGGATGCGGTGCGCGCCGCCACCCGCGCCCAGCCGCCGTTGGTGCGGGCAATTACCCAGTTGGCACTGGCCAGCGAAGCCGATCTGTCCGCATACAATCGCGCGCGCGAAGGTCGGGCCCGGATCGGAGCCCGCCTGCTGCGCCTTCTTGCCAGCGCCATCCTGGAGCGGCCACCTTCGGCCGCGGCCCTGCATCAGCAGCTTGCAGCAGCATGGGCGCCCGGACACCGCGATGCGGAGGATCTCCTGCGCCGAGCGCTGGTGCTGCTTGCCGATCATGAACTCAATCCGTCGACCTGGACGGTGCGCTGCGCCGTCTCCACGGGGCTCAATCTCTACGATGCAGTGGTTGCAGGTCTGGTCGCGCTCAAAGGTCCGCGCCATGGTGGCGCAGGCGCGCTGGCTGCGCGCATGGTCGAGCAGATGACTACCCAGGATGTAGGCCGCTTTGTGCGGGATAAAGTGGCGCAAGGCGATGCCATCCCGGGCTTCGGTCACTCGGTTTACAAACGCGGAGATGCACGGGCGCGTGATCTGCTGTCGGCCCTGGCGCGCGCAGGTGCCGATCCGCGTCTTGCTGTCGATGCTCCGGCTCGGATCAGCGAGGCGACCGGACTTTATCCCAACATCGATTTTGCCCTGGCGGTCCTGATGCACACCCTCGATCTTGCGCCCGGGCATGAGACCGCACTCTTTGCCATTGCTCGGGCGAGTGGCTGGATCGCGCACGCCATCGAGCAGTTGGAGAGCGGTGGTCTCATCCGGCCGCGGGCGCGCTATGTCGGGCCCGGTCCTGCAAGCAGCCGATAGACGCCGGTGTCGCGGATTTCGCGGTCTTCCAGCTCGCGCGTGGTCTGAACCTGGTAAGCGGCGAGCTTTTCAAAACCCTGCTTGGGAAAATAACTGCGCCCCGGATCGCCCAGCAGAACCTCGGCGCCGTTACCTATCTGTTGATGCAGCCACGCCAGAAGTCTGTCGGCGAGCGGACGCTCATAGCACATGTCCCCGACCAGAATGAGTTCGAATGGCGTCGTCTGGCCGATCACATCTTCGCCTGTCGTGCGCAGGTGCACACCGTTGAGCGTGGCGTTCAGCTGGATTGCGGCGCGCGCGAAGTGATCGACGTCGGCGCACAGCACGTCGCGTGCACCAGCACGGGCGGCAGCCAGTCCGACAAGCCCTGATCCGGCACCGAAATCAAGCACACTGCGATCGCGAATGTCCTCGGGATGGTCAAGAACAAAACGCGCCAGCGCCTGCCCACCGGCCCAGGCAAAGGCCCAATAGGGTGGAGGTACTCCGATCGCCTCCAGTTCCTCCTCGGTCTTGCGCCACAGTGGCACGACTTCAGTCGCCAGACGTAGTGTGATCTCCGGCACGAGGGGTGGGGCGATGGGAGCGGTATTGCTGGCAATGAACAGCGCCGGGTCGTTCATCTGCGCCAGGGTCCCTGTGGACGCAGAGGTTTCACGCGGTTACGGCAGCAGATGGTGACCTGCTGGTGGCAAGACGCAGCACGTCACGATAGCCGTGTCGGATTTCCATCTTGGGTCCCAAACCTTTGCTAAGCAGCAGGTGGTGCAGCCTCGGTAGATTATAGCAGGGCACGTAAAACAGCAGATGGTGATCGACGTGATAGTTGACCCAGTAAGGCGCGAGAAAGGCACGCGCTACAATCCCGGCATAAGTCGTGCGGGCGTTGCGCATGACATCGTCATTGTCCGGCACCATCGCATGTTCGGCGATGTTGCGGATGCGGGTCACGGCCTGCTGCCAGGTAAGCAGGGGCAGGAGCCAGAACATCAGATAATATTGCGGCTTGCCGAACGCGGTCAGGATCAGCAGTAGCACGAGATTGGCGAGCAGCATCTTACCCATGCGCCGGCGAAAGTGCGCCCAGCGCTCGCCAAGGGTCATGCCGGGTTTGCCCAGAGCGTTGCGCATCTGCGCCTTGCGCTGCTTGAAGCCCGTCTGGCCGGACAGATCACGCCACAGCTTGCGCCGGAAGCTCGTCTTGGTGATGGGAAATTTTGCCGACAGATGCAGATCCGGATCGTCGGGCTGTTGTGTACGCCGATGATGGATGAGGTGATAGTGGCGGTAGGCGATGGTGTCGCTGAACACTGGCCAGGCGCACAGGAATTGACTGAGAAGGTCGTTTAGCCGGCTGGTGGCAGTCAATACGCCATGGGCAGCGTCGTGCATGAGAATGGCAAGGCCAAGCTGGCGGCTGCCGATCACCACCACTGCGACAAGGAAGGTGAGAGGATTTGGCCACACCGCGTAGAGAACCATGGCTGCAGCGATCACCGCCCAGGCATGGACGACGCAGAAGATCCCCTTCACATCCGAGCGGGCGCGAACCTGCGCCAGTTCTTCGGGCGAAAAATATTCTGCCGGGACAAAGCGGGTAAGTGCCATGGCAGGATGATAGGGCGTGCGGACCAGCTTGTTAAGGCTTGGCCTGAAAAACGCCGGTTGCCTCAAGGATCAGCCACGCCATCCAAAACTGGGAGACGATCTGGACCGCGAAAAACATGAACCTGGCATTGATCGCGGCGGCTGTGCCTGAGCTGATGTGGATGAGGGACTGGATGGCCCGGGCGACGACCACGATGACGGCCAGCAGGTTGAAAAGCGGATTGATTGCGCCCGCGGCCCAGCCTGTCAGTACCACCGCGGCAAAGATTGGCAGGTTCTCGATCGTGTTCATATGCGCCCGATTGAGGCGCCAGTAGCCTTCCGGCCCGTGGGGCACGCCTGCGGTGAATTTGGTGATCTCTGCGCCTTGCGTGAGAACCTGATGAACCCGCGCCGCAGCCACGGAAATCACCAGGAACATGGCCCAGATGGCGTAAACGGTGAGCGCAACCAGTGCGATAGGCGACGAGGACATGGATCGGGGACCTTATCGAGGGATGATGGGAGCGGCGAACGCAGGTGCCTGAAACCGGAGTGGGCCGCGCGGGCCCTGATCCTGTCCTATCTGTTCCGCGCCGTCTCCGTCAATTTGGCTGGAGCCCTCAAAAGCGCCAGGTGGAAAGGACGAGACAGAGGGCGATCAGGGCGCCCGCATCCCGATTGGCACGAAAAAGCTTGAGGCAGCGCTGTGGCCGATCCGGTTTCAGGCGGTGTACCTGCCAGAGAAAATGCAGGGCCACGAAGATCAGCAGAAGCGCGAATGGCAGCCCCAAGCGCGCCAGAAAACCTGCCGCCGCAAGCAGCACAAGGCTTGCAAGGTAGAAGAAGAAGACCCAGGCGGGAGCATGCGCGCCGAACAGACGGGCGGTCGATTTGACGCCGATGAGCGCGTCGTCCTCGCTATCCTGACAGGCATAGATCGTGTCGTATCCGAGGGTCCAGAACAGGCCGGCGCCGTAGATGGCCATGGCGGCGGGGGTGATCGCGCCGGTCACGGCGGCACAGCCCATCAGTGCACCCCAATTGAACGTCAGTCCAAGCCAGGCTTGGGGCCACCAGGTGATCCGCTTCATGAAAGGATAGGCGGCGACGAGGAGCAGGGAGGCGGCGCCCACGATTTGGGTGGTGCGGTTGAAGGCCATAAGGATTGCAAGGCCCAAGGCGAGTTCGCACAGCAGAAATACGGTGGCCGCTTTTGCGCTGATGGCACCTGACGGAATCGGCCGGCCCCGGGTCCGTGCCACCTTTGCATCGAAATCGCGATCGACGATGTCGTTGTACGTGCAGCCTGCGCCACGCATCACGAGCGTGCCTAGGGCAAACAGCGCCAGCATCCACCACGCCTGTGACGTGGCAAACAGCGGCATGTGGCGGGCTGCAGCGCCTGCAGCCATTCCAAATACGCAGGGCCAGAACAGCAGCCACGAACCGATCGGCCGATCCAGGCGCATGAGCCGCAGATAGGGCTGGATTGACGCCGGTGCACTGTCCACAAGGCGCAGCGGCAGGGAATCAAGCGGCTTGGTGTGATGGGCAGCTTGGGGCATGGCTCCTCCTGGCACCCGTCCGTGCCGGTGTTTGCACCGATACCGGCCAGGCTCGTCCTGTGCTTTCTTTGCCTCATTCGGTGACGAAGACCAAGCTTCCCACTGTGCTGGCGGGCGCTTTCGGTCTGCTGCCAGGGTGCAAAGTGGGATGAGCCGGGCTTGATCCGGGGTGTATTGCACACGGGCACGTCTCGACGCTTTATGCCAAGTCAGGATGTGGCGTCCTGGTATGCGATGAGGACATGTTCAGAAGAGGCGGGGAGGCGGAATGTCTGATCTGACCTATCCGGGTGGCAAGCTGCGACTTTTCGTCGAGGCGCCGCTCGCGCCAGGCATGCGCGTTCAGCTCAACCCGGCGCAGGCGCACTACCTGGTACACGTGATGCGCGCCAGGACCGGAGACCGGGTGGCGCTCTTCAATGGCCGAGATGGGGAATGGCTCGCGCAGCTTGCCGAAGTTACCCGTCGTCAGAGCGTTCTTCTTTGCATCGAGCCCATTGCGCCGCAGAGCGTTGTACCGGATCTTTGGTTTGCCTTTGCTCCGGTGAAAAAAACCGCTGCCGAATATGTGGTGCAGAAAGCCACAGAACTCGGTGCACGTCGCCTTATCCCGGTGATCACGCGGCGCACCATTGTGCGCAAGGTCAATCATGAGCGTCTCGCCGCCAATGCGATCGAGGCAGCGGAGCAGTCGGGACGTCGTGACGTGCCGGCCATTGCCGATGCAATTACGCTGGACGCGCTGCTGACAAGCTGGCCGGTCGAGCGTGCTCTTCTGTTCTGCGATGAAGCAGGAGATGCGCCTGCGATTGCGGACGCGGTCATGGCCTTGCGCGGACGGCCGAGTGGCGTTCTGATTGGTCCTGAAGGCGGGTTCGATCCCGCTGAGCGCGCGGCGATACGGGCCCAGGAGTTTGCGGTGCCGGCATCGCTTGGGATACGCATCCTCAGAGCGGACACTGCCGGTCTTGCCGCCTTGGCGGTCTGGCAGGCGCTGGCGGGTGACTGGCGCCGCTGACCCTCGCATGGGCGTGGCGCGTAGCTGGCTTGCGGCGCGGAGGGATCACGCCTACATAGGCTTGGCCTGAACGGTGTATTCAGAATTTATAGGGGTTGCGGGCGGGAGCCCGTCAGGGAGGCGACGTTATGTCCATACCGCAGTCAGCGGGCGGTCCGATCGCCTCTCGGGACGACCTAGTCGACTATCTCGAGAAGGGCTGCAAGCCACATAACGAGTGGCGCATCGGCACCGAACACGAGAAGTTCGTCTATGATCCGGCAAGCCTCAAGCCCGTCAGCTATGAAGGCCGCCCCGGAATTCGGGAACTGCTCGAAGGCATGCGGCGCTTCGGCTGGGAGCCAGTGCGCGAGGGGGAGCACATCATCGGCCTCCTTCAGGACGGTGCTTCGATCAGCCTGGAGCCGGGAGGCCAGTTCGAACTTTCGGGCGCGCCCCTCAAAAGCGTCCATGAAACCTGTGCCGAGGTGAATACCCATCTCGTCCAGGTGCGGGAAGTCGCTGCCGAGCAGGGGCTCGGAATGATCGGGCTTGGTTTTGCGCCTACCTGGAAGCTGGACGACGTTCCCCAGATGCCCAAGGGGCGCTACGGCATCATGCGCCGCTACATGCCACAGGTCGGTGGCTATGGGCTCGAGATGATGTTCCGCACCTGCACCGTACAGGTCAATCTCGATTTTTCGAGTGAAGCCGACATGGTCAAGAAATTCCGGGTCGGTCTTGCACTGCAGCCGGTCGCGACCGCACTTTTTGCGAACTCGCCGTTCCGCGAGGGACGGCCAAACGGCTTCGTCTCTTACCGCAGCCACGTCTGGACCGATGTCGACAATGCCCGCGCGGGGGTTCTGCCCTTCGTCTTTGAGGACGGCATGGGATTTGAGCGCTATGTCGATTACGCGCTCGATGTGCCGATGTACTTTGTTTACCGCAACGGCACCTACATCGATGTTGCGGGTCGGAGCTTTCGTGATTTTCTGGCCGGACGCATCCCTGAGCTCAAGGGTATCCAGCCGATGTTGGCTGACTGGGCTGATCATCTGACGACGATCTTTCCAGAAGTCCGCCTCAAACGGTTTTTGGAGATGCGCGGCGCCGACGGCGGTTCGTGGCAGCGCATCTGCAGTCTGCCTGCGCTTTGGACCGGCATCTACTATGACCAGAGCGCGCTCGATGCGGCCTGGGACATGGTTAAAGACTGGAGTGCCGAGGAGCGTCTGGCGCTGCGCGATGCGGTGCCGCGGCAGGGCTTTGCCACGCCGTTCCGCAATACCAACGTGCTTGCGCTCGCGCGGCGCATGCTTGAGATTGCGAGCGACGGCCTGAAACGGCGGGCGGCAACCGATGCTGCAGGCATGAGCGAAGAAGGCTATCTCGTTCCGTTGCGCGTGCTTGTCGATCGCGGCTACAGCCGCGCCGAGGAACTACTCCAGCGCTATCACCAAGACTGGAATGGTGATCTGCGCCCCCTGTTCAAGGACTATAACTTTCTGTGACGGGTGGCACCGGACCAGGCGTGGTGCGTGCTACCTGCGGCGGGCCGCGTAGGTCAGAATGATGAGCGCGCCAATTGTCAGCGCGCCGCCGTACCAGGCCCACACCGTTTGACGCAGCATGAAACTTGTGGATGGCCACATGACATAGCCAGTCCCCTGGCCAATCCAGAGCAAACCTATGGCCAGGGCAAACAGGCCAACAACAATCAACAGCAGGCGCATGCACGTCTCCCGAAGCCAATTGCCGCGATAGAGTAACACATTAATCGGGTAGGGGAATGAACTCGTCATCGCCCTGAATGTGTCCCATGCGCATCGCACGCCAGTCCGCTTTCGCCTCCTCGATGCGTTCCTTCGAGGTGGCAACAAAATTCCACCACAGATGCCGCGGTCCATCGAGCGGGGCGCCGCCGAGTACAAGTGCGCGGGCCGCCCCCGCAGCGTCAATCGTCACCTCTTCTGCAGGATCAAAGACCACTAGGTCTCCTGTTTCAAAGCGCTGGCCGGATACCCAAAGCGATCCCGTTACCACATACATGGCACGTTCCCTGTGCTCATGGCTCAGCGCGCAGCTGCTGTCGGCGGCGAATTGTATGTCTGCGTAAAAGAGGGGCGAGAGAACCCGAACCGGGGCGATGAGGCCGAATCCGTGTCCGGCGAGCAGACGAAGACGGATGCCGCCGCTTTCCAGGACGGGCAGGGTTTCCATTTCAGCATGTTCAAAGCTTGGCTCGGCCATTTCATCTGCTTTGGGCAGTGCCACCCAACTCTGGACACCGTGCATGCGGTGCCCAGCAGCACGCATCTGCGGCCCGGTGCGTTCGGAATGCACGATGCCCCGACCAGCTGTCATCCAGTTGACGGCACCGGGTCGGATTTCCTGCACCGAACCCAGACTGTCGCGGTGGACTTGGCCGCCTTCAAACAGATAGGTGACCGTGGCAAGGCCGATATGCGGATGCGGACGCACATCAAGTCCCTGACCTGGAGGCAGGTCGACAGGACCAAAGGCATCAAAGAACACGAACGGGCCGACGCTGCGGGCCTCAAGGCTGGGAAGCAGACGGGCTACGGCAAATCCGGGACTGATTTCCCGCCGCTGCCCTTTGACGCGTTTCATAGCAGATCCCTTGTTAGCGTGGACCCGGCACGCGCTCAGTGCTCTGGCGGGCCAGCATCCAGCCGGGATATTCGGCAGGCAGTGCGCTCACCTCATCCAGTCGAGCGATCTCGTCGGTTGTCAGTTCCAGTCCACTGGCGGCCAGATTGTCATTCAGCTGTTCTTCGGTCTTTGCACCGATAATCACACTCGTCACGAATGGTTTGGCGAGCACAAAGGCAAGGGCGATACGTGCGACCGACACGTCATGGGCTCTTGCGACCTCGCGCATCATCTCGATGCATCGGAAGGCGCGCTCTTTGTCGACCGGGGGAAAATCGAACTGCGTGCGGCGGGCGCCGTCCGGACCATTGCTGCCAGGTCCGAACTTGCCTGACAGAAGCCCACCTGCCAACGGGCTCCATACGAGCAGCCCCATCTTCTGGTCTGCCAGCATCGGCACCAGTTCGCGTTCAAGATCGCGACCGGCAATCGAGTAGTAGGCCTGCAGGGTTTCAAGGCGGGCAAGCCCGCGGTGGCGAGCGAATTCATTGGCCTTGACGATCTTCCACGCCTGCCAGTTCGAGACTGCCGCATATCGCACGAGGCCGCGTCGAACGAGGTCATCGAGGGCGCCCATCGTCTCTTCCACGGGTGTGACGGGATCGTTGGCGTGGATCTGATAAAGATCGATGTAATCGGTGTTGAGCCGCTTGAGGCTGCGCTCGACCGCATCGAGGATGTGGCCACGGGACGCACCGATATCGTTCACGCCACGCCCTACACGGCCATAGCACTTGGTAGCCAACACAACATCGGACCGCTTGAGACCGAGATCCTTGAAGGCCTGCCCGACCATCTGCTCCGACCTGCCTTCGGAGTAGACGTCGGCGGTGTCGATGAAGTTCACGCCGGCCTCAAGGGCGCGGCCGATCAGCCTGGTCGCAGCAGGCTGCTCAAGATTGCCCACCACTTTCCAGTAGCCCTGACCACCGAAGGTCATCGTACCAAGGCAGATGTTCGAAACATAAAGTCCGGTATTACCGAGCTGATTGTAGCGCATGATCACTCCCCCCATACGATACGACGACCCTCGCTTCTTGGATCAGAGCAGGGTCGGCTGGTGTGCCGTTCCACCGTCAGAGGCGAAGGTGTCTCAGGGTCTTTGCCGCCCATCCTTGGGCAGACACGGTATCAGCAAGCAGGTGGCCAGGAACAGATCCTGCCAGAGAAAGAGGCGAGCAGTCACGGGCTCTCAATGTACGGCTCAAAACGCCGTTAGGGGCAGCTGACGGTGCAAGGCGTACTGGATGCGCTGCAAGCCCAAAGTGGTCACGCGTGGTCCGCGATGGCGGCGGGAAGCACGAAGCCGCCACAGGTGTCGCGTCCAATGGGCGCTGTCCAGGCTACCGCCGACAGTGCCAGCGATGCATAAAGATGAGGAAAAAGAGCCCCCTCGCGCGACGGCTCCCAGCTGAGCGCGGCACCCAGGCGGGCGGTGTGTACCGCGACGAGAATAAGGTCGGTTGCGGTCGCGTACCATTTTTCCAGGGTGCCCAGGAGCTGGGCCTGCGCCGAAAAATGCAGAAATCCGTCCTCGCGGTCCTTGGGCGACCCGTCATAGCGACCGCGCAGCTGCGCCTCGTGCCACTCCGGGGCATGGCAGATCTTGAAGATCAGCGTCGGTGCCGGATCCGTCACGCGCAACGCTCACGCAGCCTGCTGGGTGCCACCCACGGTCAGCCCGTCAATTCGCATGGTTGGCTGACCGACGCCCACCGGTACGGACTGGCCGTTCTTGCCGCAGACACCGACACCGGAGTCGAGCTTAAGATCATTGCCGATCAGTTTGACCCGCGTCAGTGCCTGCGGGCCGTCACCGATCAACGTCGCTCCCTTGATCGCAGGTCCGAGGCGGCCGTTTTCGATCAGATAGGCCTCGGTGCAGGAGAACACGAACTTGCCTGACGTGATATCCACCTGACCGCCACCGAAGTTGACGGCGTAGATCCCCCGATCGACCGAGGCGATGATCTCGTTGGGATCCTTGTCCCCTGCGAGCATGTAGGTGTTGGTCATCCGTGGCATGACGGTCGCGGCAAAACTCTCGCGACGGCCATTGCCCGTGGGAGTCATGCCCATTAGGCGCGCATTCTGCCTGTCCTGCATGTAGCCCTTGAGAATACCGTCCTCGATCAGCACCGTGCGCGAGGTGGGTGTGCCCTCGTCATCAATCGACAGGGACCCGCGGCGTCCGGCCATGGTGCCGTCATCGACCACCGTGACCCCCGGCGCTGCGACGCGCTGGCCCATGAGGCCGGCAAAAGCCGAAGTCTTCTTTCGGTTGAAATCGCCTTCGAGGCCGTGACCGATCGCCTCATGCAGGAGCACGCCCGGCCAGCCAGGGCCGAGGACCACCGGCATTTCACCTGCGGGTGCAGGTACCGACTGAAGATTGACGAGGGCCATGCGCAAGGCCTCATCCACGGCCATGTGCCAGTAGGCCGGATCGAGATACGTCTCGTAGGTGCTGCGGCCGCCGCCACCGAACTGCCCCGATTCCTGTCGGCCGTTCTCGTCCACCACGATTGAAACCCCGACCCGCACCAAAGGGCGGATATCCCGAAAGATCTGTCCACCTGGGCGCAAAATTTCGACCGACTGCCATTCGCCCGACAGTGAGCAGGACACCTGACGCACCCGCCCGTCCTTGCTGCGGGCATAGGCGTCGATGTCCTGCAGCAGCTTGATCTTGGCCGCAAATTCTGCGGATTTGAGCGGATCGGCGTCGGTATAAAGTTTGACATTGGTTCGGGCGGGATCGGCTGCGAGATGTCCTGAATAGCCTTGGGTGACCGCCCGCACGGTCTGCCCGGCTCGGCGAATGGCATCCTCGCTCAGTTCCGAGGCATGGGCGTAACCGCTGGCTTCCCCGGCCACTGACCTGAGGCCAAAGCCCTGGGTGGTGTCAAAGCTGGCTGCCTTCAGGCGCCCGTCATCAAAGGAAAAGCTCTCGCTCTGGCAGTATTCGAGAAACAGCTCACCATCGTCGGCGCCTGTCAGAGCATCGTCCACAAGCTTCTGTACCCGGTTGCGGTTCATGCCAGTGCGCTGGAAGAAGAGCTCCTGATCGGACATGACAAACCTCCTGGGGATGGGCTCGGGTACGGCGAATCTAACAGATCGCGCCGGATCGGCGGTCGCCCTGGCGACTGGATAGGTGGAGGGTGCCGTCGAACACAAGGGATTTATCGACGTAGAGAAAGCCGAAAACACAGCCAAAGCCGCCGTCTTGCGCCTCGATGAAGGGTGGCGGGCGACTTACGTGGCATAAGGTCGCAATGACTTCATAGGCTTGGCACGCGTACACAAAAATCCGCGAGTCTTGGGGGAGGGGTCGATGGGCGCCCTGACAAACCTTTGCGAGGTTGCCGGATGTTCCTGAAGAAGATTGATGTCGCGTCGCGCGGGATGGTGGCCGCATCGGCACTGGCCATGTGGGCGATGTCGGGCGGGGTTGCCTACGCGCAGGCGCCAGGTGGTTGGGTCGGCCGGCCCAGGCCGTGGGAAATGACCATGCAGCGGGCGGCTACGCCTGTAATGGTGAGCATCGAGGATTTTCATCGCCTCCTGCTCTACATCATCACGGCGGTGTGCCTGTTCGTGCTCGGGCTGCTGCTGTGGGTAATGATCCGCTACAATGCCCGCACCAATCCGGTGCCCTCCAAGACCAGCCACAACACGCTGCTTGAGGTCGTCTGGACGGCCGTTCCGGTGCTCATTCTGGTCCTGATCGCGATCCCCTCCTTCCGGCTGCTCTATTACGAAATGGATATCCCCAAGCCGGATGTCACCATCATGGCGATCGGCAAGCAGTGGTATTGGACCTACAAATATCCGGCCCAGAAGATCGAGTATGATTCACTGATGCTCGACCGGGCGGAGGCGGCCAAGGCCGGGGAGCCTTATCTGCTGGGCGTCGATCATCCGGTGGTTGTTCCCGTCAACAAGGTGATCCAGATCGAAACCACGGGCGCCGACGTGATCCACAGCTGGGCCGTGCCGTCATTTGGCGTCAAGATGGATGCTGTGCCTGGGCGCATCAATCATACCTGGTTCGAAGCAACCCATGTTGGTACCTATTATGGCCAATGCTCGGAGCTGTGCGGTGCCCGCCATGCCTTCATGCCGATCGAGGTCAAGGTGGTGACCGAGCAGCAATATCGCCAGTGGCTCGCTACCGCCGCCAAGCAATATGCAGATAACGTTACGACCGGCGGCACGACCCGCCTGGCCGCACTCAATAATTAAGTAGGGGAAGAGCTCATGGCTGACATGGTGCACGCACAGGCCGCAGGTCACCCGACCGGCTGGCGCCGCTACGTCTATTCGACGAACCACAAAGACATCGGCACGATGTATCTGATCTTCGCCATCTGCGCGGGTCTGATCGGTGGTGCTTTGTCGATGGCGATGCGCGCCGAGCTGATGTATCCGGGCCTGCAGATATTTACGAACCCCCACACCTACAACGTGTTTGTCAGCGCCCACGGTCTGATCATGATCTTCTTCATGATCATGCCTGCGATGATCGGTGGTTTCGGAAACTGGCTGGTGCCGCTCATGATCGGAGCGCCGGACATGGCGTTTCCGCGCATGAACAATATTTCTTTCTGGTTGCTCCCCTTTTCCTTCACGCTGCTCATCGCCTCGATGTTTGTGGAAGGTGACTCGGGCGGTATCGGTATGGGTGGCGGCTGGACGATGTATGCACCGCTGTCGACCCTGGGGTCGCCGGGGCCGGCCATGGATTTCGTCATCTTCTCGATGCACATCGCTGGCGCGTCATCCATTCTTGGCGCGATCAACTTCATCACCACGATCCTCAATATGCGCGCCCCTGGCATGACGCTGCACAAGATGCCGCTGTTCGTGTGGAGTGTTCTGGTTACAGCTTTTCTGCTGCTGCTGTCGCTGCCCGTACTGGCTGGCGCCATCACCATGCTCCTGGCTGACCGCCACTTTGGCACGGCGTTCTTTGAAGCCTCCGGCGGTGGTGATCCGATCCTGTACCAGCACCTGTTCTGGTTCTTCGGTCATCCCGAAGTGTACATCCTGATCCTGCCCGGTTTCGGCATGATCTCCCACATCGTGTCGACCTTCTCCAAGAAGCCGGTATTCGGCTATCTGGGCATGGCCTACGCGATGGTGGCGATCGGCTTCATCGGCTTCCTGGTGTGGGCGCATCACATGTACACGGTCGGCCTCAGCGTCGATACCAAGGCCTACTTCGTGTTCGCGACGATGGTGATTGCCGTGCCAACAGGCATCAAGGTGTTTTCCTGGATTGCGACCATGTGGGGTGGATCCATCGAATTCCGCACCCCCATGCTGTGGGCGATCGGCTTCGTGTTTCTCTTCACCATCGGTGGCGTTACCGGCGTGGTCCTGGCCAATGCTGGCGTCGACGTGGTTCTGCAGGACACCTACTATGTCGTCGCGCACTTCCATTATGTGCTATCGCTGGGTGCGGTGTTCGCAATCTTCGCGGGCTGGTATTTCTGGTTCCCGAAAATCACCGGCTACATGTACAATGAAACCCTCGGCAAGATGCATTTCTGGCTGACCTTCATCGGGGTCAATGTCGCCTTCTTCCCGATGCACTTCCTGGGTCTTGCGGGCATGCCCCGGCGCTATGCCGACTATCCGGCGGCTTTCGCGGGGTGGAATTTTGTGTCGTCGATTGGTGCGTTCATCGCCGGTTTCGCGACGCTGTTCTTCTTCTTTGTGATGGCTGAAGCCTTCCTGAAGAAGCGCCGTGCCGGAGACAACCCGTGGGGTATCGGAGCGACGACCCTGGAATGGACGCTGCCGTCGCCGCCGCCCTTCCACCAGTTCAATGAACTTCCGGTGGTGAAGTAGGTACTGAAGGGTAAAGGGACCATGATCTCGGCATCCGCCATCGCATATCCGCCGCGGCCTGCAAGCACGACTGACTTCTTCACGCTGCTGAAGCCGCGTGTCATGAGCCTGGTCGTGTTTACAGGGCTATGCGGAATTGTGGTGGCGCCAGGCGCCGTCAATCCTCTGACCGCTCTTACGGCGCTGCTATGCATCGCCGTGGGCGCCGGTGCGTCAGGGGCCCTCAATATGGGCTATGATGCCGACATTGACGTGAAAATGGCCCGCACGGCGGCCCGGCCGGTGCC
>JAGWRJ010000386.1 GCA_028869725.1 Alphaproteobacteria bacterium
GCCGGCCCAAGATAGCTCTCATGGTATATTTCCTTCCCGCGTTTGCGCGCAGCTAGCTCGTCTGGCAGTTTCGCCAGAGGAATAAGTCCCATCACTCGATCAACAAATTTCACCACTGAGGCATGACTACCAACCGCGTGATCAACATAATGCACTCGCGCATAAGGCGAAATGACGATCAGTGGTACCCGTGGCCCGTCGGATATCGGTACAATATCTTTTGTGCTACCGACATTGGGATGAGTTACGAGTGCAGGTGGTGGCACATGATCATAGTCACCTTCCGAGTCATCCCAAGTTATAATTATCGCGCTCTGCTTCCAATAACGGCTCATAGCTATCGCATCGACCGCCCGCGCCACCATGGCTTCGGATATCATCGCATCTGAATAGCCAGGATGGTCATCATCGCCCACAAACACCTGGCGGACGCGCGGATCAGCGGGCTTCATACCGGCAATATTCCCGTACCCTCCCTTGACGTAGAAGACCCCGCCAGCTGCAGGCAACTTGCCGCTCTCCACATCTCGAAAAAAGTCGCCAAGTCCACGCAGATTACGACGCATTTTGGGATTATTCGAGACGTACCCAAAATATTGCGGTCCGTTGTGATGGGTAATGTATGAGGCGTGCAAGCCCGACGCATCTACGGGGTCGACACTACCTTTGGGCTCATGGTCAAAGCCTTCCTCATACCAGCGCCACGCGACTGATGCATGACCTGTCGCAGTTATCGCCTTGATATCAGCCCCAATATCATCCAGATCTATAGCCGGTAACTCGTCCATTTTTGTCAGAGTATGCAGTTTCTTTCCAGCGAGTGTCAGAGGTAGGGATGCGTAGGTCTGATTGTATTGCACCGAGGAGTGATGGCGGCCGGTGAAATCGTAAGGGTTGACCGGAACCTTTCTGCGCAGGTCATAAGGTGACCCCCAGAACGGATCAGAATCGTTGACGACCGGCTCCCCTGGCCCAGAGGCTCCATCGGTTACATATCCTTGCTGAGGATGCTCGACCCATTGCGTCACGCCGGTCTGCGCAGCAATAATGTCCAAATTACCTGGCGTAGATGGGCCAGTCACGAGCTGGAAAATATGATCCATCAAGGTGAAGCGATCAGCGAAGCGCCACAGGAATGGTACCGTATTGCAGTCTTCATATGCCATCGTCAGTTCGCCAAACTGCTTGGCTTCGAGCGTGGGCTTGCCTTCACTAAAATACTTTTGCTCCTCACTTTCCGCAAAGCGGTCCATTCGTGGTGTGCCGCTTACGACATGCATCTTTTCCACGATCATGGGATGTGAATGATCAACGTCATCCGTATCCGCCGCGTATTGCGCCGGCCCGATACGGAAAGGGTGAATATATGAGACTGTACCATCTAGGTTCATGATTGGCTGATTAAATCCAGGAGTCTCTGAGCTTGGCTGACTGAAAAGGCCACTCGCCCCTGGAAACGTACCGAAATAGGAATCGAAGCTGCGATTTTCCTGATAAAGTACGAAGATGTATTTTATGTGCTGCCGCAGCAGCCTCACAAGCTGACGGTGAGAGAGTTGCGGCTCTGCGCTGGATTGAACCACATAAGGCCGTACAGCCGCCCCCGGAGCAGTGTTTATGTGCGGGCGCGGCGCTGCCGAGACTTGCAGCACCGAGGCGGCCGTCGCGAGAAGAGCGGCAAAATTCCTTAAGCTGGATTTCATGCGCACGGGGACACTCCAGTGGCGAACCGATTCAGAAGTTCACCTTACCGCAATCCGTCAAATGTTAGGATGATGATTTCATGACGTAGGGTATGACGGACCGGAGAATTCCACGATGTCGGCCGACGGCAGCGCCACATTTCCCCGATTTGGACTCAGGCGTCTGATGGTATGCGCAGGTGCACGACCTGATATGTCAGCACCCTCACGGGCGATGCTCAACCCGCCTTAAAGATCCATGTTACGCCAACATAAGGATCAACAGCGTGAGGCTCCTAGGAGCCCGCATGGCGCTATAATGATTGCGTTGTGACGAAGAGCAAACTCATGCCCGGATATCCTGCGCAGGAAGCCTGGGTATCGGCGCTTTGCAAGCAACCAATACAACAACTCATGTCGGATCGGCGAATCCATCTGTGGCGTTTATCCAGACCTATGCCGTGAACTGACCGCGGACCAAGCTTGGAGGTAACAGAGCAATCATGGAGAGCTCAAAGATCGCGCGAATTCGTGCACTTAACGATCGCATGCGGTCGGACTTTCGAAATGGACACTGGCTAATTACTCCGCGGGTGCGAGATCATCCGGATTCGGAACAACTTCTGGAGCGTGTTCGGACGTTTCAGCATTTTGAAGATCGTAATGATCCATACCATGAGCATGATTTTGGCGCGTTTAGATTTGGTGATGAAACGTATTTCTGGAAGATCGATTACTATGATCAATCTTTAACCATGGCGTCGTCAGATCCTTCTGAGGAGGCAGTCACTCGCCGTGTCCTTACCGTCATGCACGCAAGCGAATACTAGAGGGTACCCCCGAGGCACGACCCGTACACGTGCCAAAAGTAAACGGGCAACGGGCGGCCACCGTGACGCCTATCCTAATCCCAATTTTTTAGCATCTTCTCCAGGACCGTTTGATCAAAACCATACATCATCCAGGTTTCATTGACCGCAACAGGGTTGATCCTGGTCAAGGTATTTGGCGCCGCGGGGAAGGAAGTTACGGGCGCAGCATGACATGAGGCGTGCTATGAAAAAGGAACATTGGCAGGATTGGGGTATTACCCTTTTCGGCGTCTGGGTCTTTGTGTCTCCGTGGTTCTTGCGTACCAATGCAGCAACGCCCTTAGATAGTTCCGGAGGAATGGCGCTGATCTGGAGTTCCTGGGTCACCGGCGCGCTGTTGGTCCTTCTGGGATTGTCGGAACTTTCCTCCTTTGCCCGCTGGAAAGAATGGTGCATTGCATCCCTGGGCGCGTGGCTCTTTATCTCGCCACAGGTCCTTGGTTATCCGAAAATGGACGGCCTAGCTCTCAACTGCATCATCTTCGGACTTGCGACACTAGCTCTTGCCGGCTGGGCGATCGGGGACACCCATGAACTGCTTCCCCGTATCCTTCGCTCCAAAGGAGATCTTCGTGGCAAAATGCCTGAGATGGGCTTGCCGGACGAACATGAGCATCTGGCGGGCGAGCCGGAACCGCGTCCCTCCGGCCCCGACATTCTGCGGCCCGGGATCGGAATAGGGGTACCCGGTCAAACGACCAAGAGCAGCTAAGACGCTGCGGAGCAATCCACTCCACAGTCCCTCGTAGCGATCAAATCAAGCGTCCCGCAATTCAGTTTGCGCGACGCAGGGTTCTCTGTGCGGTGAGGTCCGACAGCCCCTGGCCGTGGGCGCGCTGGTGGCGCGTCTTTGGTCCCTTCAACCTAGCAGTTCCGGCCGCAGTCCCGCGAATGTTGCGGATAGCCTTTGGGCGCAGGCGCCCGACAGACAGCTTTCTTCCCCTTGTGTAGGCGGCTATAGCTACGTCGGAGTCCGCTTGGGGCAGCTTGCAATGAATGCGTCGAACACAGGCCTTTGACCCCGAGCAATTTTTGTCAACGTGCCCTGTTGCGCAAACCAGCGAATACGGTGGCCTCCATAAAGCGCTGTTTCCATCCCGGGTGTGGCGGCTAGTTAATTTCAATAAGATTGTGCCACGGTCGGGCATGATCAGAAGTCCACTTCTACAGCCCGCGCGCATGGTGGTCTCGCCTGGCTCGACGAGCCCCTTGGAAATCAACCAACTTGCAGCATCGCCATACCGAAAGGCGCCCCCCGGCAACGCACCAGCAATACTTCCGCTGCATCACTGCGAAACCGGGACACAACGCAAGCTCGGCACGGTGGGGCAGCATTTGACCTCTCCAGTGCCTGCAGCGGACATTGTAACCAGACAAAGACCGCTTGGGCATCAGCGCTATTTGCGTCATGTTCAGCTAGCCACAATGACGTTCTATGCTGTCGGGGTGGACACGCAACAGGGATGCGAAGATGGACTTCGAACTGAGCCAGGACCAAGAGAACGTACGTATTGCCGTTGCCTCCCTGTGCCAGAGCTTTGACGACGCCTACTGGCGTCAGCGGGATCACGCTGGCGGATTTCCCGAGGAGTTTTATCAGGCCTTCGCACAGGGTGGCTGGCTGGGCATCTGCATCCCTCCAGAATACGGCGGTTCTGGCCTAGGCATCAGTGAAGCTGCGGTCATGATGCGTACCATTGCGCAATCCGGCGCAGGCATGTCGGGCGCATCTGCCCTGCACATGAATATTTTTGGTCTCAATCCGGTGGTGGCCCATGGTAGCGATGCACAAAAGCTGCGCATGCTGCCTCCGATCGTGGCCGGACACGATAAGGCCTGTTTTGCCGTGACCGAACCGGATACGGGCCTTAATACAACCCGCCTCAAGACGCGTGCTGTCCGTCACAAGGATCGCTTTGTCGTCAATGGGCAGAAGGTGTGGATCTCGACGGCGCAGGTTGCCAACAAGATCCTGCTCCTGGCACGTACCACGCCGCTGAGCGACGTTCGCAAACCAACTGACGGCCTAAGCCTGTTCTATACAGATCTTGATCGCCGACACATTACCGTCCGCGAGATCGACAAAATGGGACGCAAAGCCATCGATTCCAACGAACTTTTTATCGAAGATCTGGAAATCCCCGAGACAGATCTGATTGGTGCTGAAGGCCAGGGTTTCAGGCATATTCTGGATGGCATGAATCCGGAACGCATATTGATCGCATCTGAGGCCATTGGACTTGGTTACCTTGCACTGAGCAAGGCGACGCACTACGCCAAAGAACGCAGGGTCTTCGATCGACCCATCGGCCAGAATCAGGCGATTCAGCATCCTCTAGCCAAAAACTGGCTGGCACTTGAGGCCGCCTGGCTAATGACGCTGCGAGCGGCGAACCAGTACGATCGCGGACTCGAGGCAGGTGCGAGCGCAAATGCCGCCAAATATCTGGCCGGCGAGGCCGGATTCGACGCATGCCAACAGGCTGTAATGACCCATGGCGGTTTTGGTTATGCCAAAGAATTTCATGTTGAACGTTATCTGCGTGAAGTCATGATCGCGCGCATCGCGCCCATAAGTCCGCAATTGGCACTTTGTTACATTGCTGAACGGGTCTTGGGCCTGCCAAAGTCCTATTGAGACACTGTTGCGATAAACGCAGCATAGCCTTTAGCGCGCAAGTCACAGGCTGGGCACGTGCCACAACCGCGCCCCCACGCGTGCATGTGCTCCGTATCACCTCGATAACAGGACAAGGTTTCCGTTCGGATCATCTCGACCAGTTCCTTCCCCCCCAGACGTTCGGCAAGGCGCCAGGTTTCCGCCTTATCAATCCACATCAACGGGGTGTCGAGAACGAAGCGTTGATCCATGCCAAGGTTGAGCGTCACCTGTAGGGCTTTGATGGTGTCGTCTCGGCAGTCCGGGTAACCCGAGTAGTCCGTCTCGCACACCCCGGACACGATATGCTTGAGCCCCCGGCGATAGGCGAGCGCGGCAGCAAAGGTCAAAAAAAGAAGATTTCGTCCTGGTACGAAAGTGTTCGGCAGGCCGGCGTCAGTAGTGACGATTGCATGATCGCGGGTCAGCGCAGTTTCGCTTATGCGCCCCAGTACTGTGAGGTCCAGAACATGGTCTGGACCAAGCCTTTCGGCCCAGTCCGGAAATGCGCTTCGCAAAGCGGTGAGCAGACATTGGCGCGCCTCGAGCTCGCTGCGATGGCGCTGGCCATAGTCAAAGCCAATGGTCTCGATGCGCTCAAAACGGGCAAGCGCCCAGGCAAGGCACGTTGCCGAATCCTGACCTCCTGATAACAGAACCAAAGCACCTTCCATCAGAACCTCCTCGCCGGGGCGTCACGCTGACCCACCTGAAGGGTGCTGCCAAGGGGGCAAAGACCAGGCTTCCGGCGTTCTCCATAAAATGCATAAAGATATGCATATTTCTTTATATCTTCTTGTGGCAAGCACTCCCGGCTGCTATATCCGCGCCGCTGCCAACTAGAGGATCGTTTCATGAGTACTGATTATGCCATCGCGGACATCAAGCTTGCTGACTGGGGACGCAAGGAAATCGATCTGGCCGAAACCGAAATGCCAGGGCTGATGGCAACGCGCGAGGAGTTTGGTCCCAGGCAGCCCCTGAAGGGGGCCCGCATCGCCGGAAGCCTACATATGACCATCCAGACCGCGGTTCTGATCGAGACCCTGAGACATCTGGGCGCCGATGTGCGTTGGGCCTCCTGCAATATTTTCTCGACCCAGGACCATGCCGCAGCCGCGATCGCAGCCAGCGGCACTCCGGTATTCGCCATCAAGGGCGAAAGCCTTGAGGACTACTGGGAATACACCCATCGCATTTTCGAATGGGCCGACGGTGGCACCCCCAACATGATCCTCGATGACGGCGGCGATGCCACCCTTCTGATCCATCTAGGCAAGCGAGCCGAAGATGGGGACACCGCCTTTCTGGACAAGCACGAGAACGAAGAGGAGCAGGTTCTCTTTGCCGCGATCAAACGCCGGCTAAAGGAAAAGCCGGGGTTCTACGGTCGCTGTGCCAAAGCGATCAAGGGTGTGACCGAAGAGACCACGACCGGTGTCCATCGCCTCTACGAAATGCACAAAAAAGGCAAACTGTTGTGGCCCGCGATCAACGTCAATGACAGCGTCACCAAGTCCAAGTTCGACAATCTCTATGGCTGCCGAGAATCGCTTGTCGACGGCATCCGCCGCGCCACCGACGTCATGATGGCCGGTAAGGTCGGGGTCGTAGCCGGGTTCGGTGACGTTGGCAAAGGTTCGGCTGCGTCGCTACGCCAGGCTGGTTGCCGGGTTATTGTGACCGAGATCGATCCGATCTGTGCCCTACAGGCCGCCATGGAAGGGTATGAAGTGACCACCATGGAGGATGCAGCACCGCGCGGCGACATTTTCGTCACCACCACCGGCAATGTCGATGTCATCACCGTGGACCATATGCGCGCGATGAAGCACCGCGCCATCGTCTGCAACATCGGCCATTTCGACAGCGAGATTCAGGTCGGCCAGCTCAAGAACTTCAAATGGCACAATGTGAAGCCGCAGGTGGACGAGATCGAATTCCCCGACGGCAAGCGCATCATCCTGTTGTCCGAAGGCCGGCTGGTGAATCTGGGCAACGCCATGGGCCATCCCAGCTTTGTGATGAGCGCCTCCTTCACCAATCAGACCTTGGCGCAGATCGAACTCTTCACCAACCCCGGCAAATATCAGAAGAAGGTTTATACGCTCCCCAAGCAGCTCGACGAGAAAGTGGCGCGGCTGCATCTGGCCAAGATCGGCGTGCATCTCACAGAGCTTAACGACAAGCAGTCCGACTACATCAACATCCCGAAGGCCGGTCCGTATAAGCCGGATACGTATCGCTACTGATGGCTTGATCGGCAATGAAAGGGCGCGCTAGCTAATCCGATGCGCGCCCTTTTTCTTGTTCTCGCGCCGCTGATCCTGGTGGGCTGTAACAGCCTGGTCCGGGATAGCGGAGACAATTTCGAGGCCGCGGGCGTGCC
>JAGWRJ010000387.1 GCA_028869725.1 Alphaproteobacteria bacterium
AGTAGTCTGGTCATCGGTCAGGCGGGCGCCAGGCCCAAGATAAGGATACTGGCGTCGCAGGAATATATCCCCTGGGCCGGCCACATGGCCAGGCACGCCGTCCGCGAAGTTTTGGAAGAGATCCGCGCTTCAACAACTGCCCTGGTTTTCGTGAACACGCGCGCGCAGGCGGAACACCTGTTTCAGAGCCTTTGGGCGATCAACGACGAAAATCTTCCAATTGCGCTTCATCATGGCTCGCTGTCACCGGAACAGCGGCGCAAGGTCGAAGCGGCGATGGCACGCGGTGGTTTGCGCGCTGTGGTTTGCACCTCAACCCTGGATCTTGGAATCGACTGGGGAGCCGTCGACAAGGTCATCTGTATTGGCGCGCCGAAGGGCGCCGCGCGCCTGCTTCAGCGTATTGGTCGAGCCAATCATCGTCTCGACGAACCGAGCGAGGCTTTACTTGTTCCGGCGAACAGATTTGAAGTGCTCGAATGCGAAGCGGCACGTGACGCGGTGCTCGCAGGTGAACTTGATGACGAACGTTTACGGCCGGGGGGCTTGGACGTTCTGGCGCAACACATTCTGGGGCGAGCCGTTGCAGGACCATTTCATCCTGACCAGTTATACACAGAAGTGACCAGTGCATTTCCCTATCGGAATCTCTCCCATGATGACTTCACAAAGGTCGTCGAATTCGTCGCCAATGGTGGTTATGCCCTTAGACGCTATGACCGCTATGCACGGCTGAAGCGGACAGCCAATGGCGAGTGGCGGTTATCCCACCCGCGGCTTGCAAAGGAATATCGCCTCAACGTAGGTGTGATTGTTGAAGAACCAATGCTGGATATCAAGCTCACATCAAAAGGCAAGCCTATAGGAGCTGGTGGACGACTGATTGGAAAAGTAGAGGAATATTTCCTGGAGACGCTGGTTCCGGGTGATACATTTGTGTTTGCAGGAGAGGTGCTTCGTTTTGAGGCTATCCGGGAGAATGCAGCATTTGTGTCCCGGACGCTGGACCCCGAAGCCCAGGTTCCTTCCTATATGGGTGGAAAATTTCCGTTGTCTACGTTCCTCGCGGAGCGCGTGCGACTGATGTTGGCTACACCGTCAAGATGGTCACAACTTCCGAGGCCGGTTGGGGAATGGCTGCGCATTCAGCAAAGGCGTTCAATAATACCGGAGCCCGGTGAGCTTCTGGTCGAGACATTTACCAGGGGGCGAAAGCATTACCTCGTTTGCTATCCATTCGAAGGACGTCTGGCCCATCAAACTCTCGGCATGTTGCTGACACGTCGCCTGGAACGGATCAAAACAAAACCACTTGGATTCATTGCGAACGAATACGCCCTTGCAGTCTGGGGTCTCAAAAGCATGGCTCATGTCGATATGGACGCGTTGTTTGATGCCGACATGCTTGGAGATGATCTGGACGCTTGGCTCTCCGAATCGGCGCTCTACAAGCGTACATTTCGCAACTGCGCCATAATCGCCGGTCTGATACAGACGCGAAGCACAGGACAGGAAAAGACCAGTCGGCAGGTCACATTTTCCTCTGATCTCATCTACGACGTTTTACGCGCACACGAACCGGACCATATACTTCTTCGCGCAACCTATCAGGATGCGGCGGCCGGGCTTCTGGATATTGGCCGTCTCTCGGACCTGCTTGCCAGGATCAGGGGACACATCGCAATTCGGCATCTTGATCGGGTATCCCCCCTTGCTGTTCCTGTTCTGCTGGAGATATCCAAGGAGATGGTTTCTGGTGTGGCGCAGGAGGAAATCCTGCGTGAAGCTGAAGAGATGTTGGTACGGGATGCCATGAATGGTGCATGAGATGCGAATACGTCTCAACCATGAAGTTCTCACACTTGATCCGTCCGGTGCGCTGTGGTGGGACGCACGCCGGACGCTCGTGTTGGCGGATATCCATTTTGAGAAAGGCAGTTCATACGCCCGCTACGGCCTGTTTCTGCCGCCATATGACAGCCGCGCGATGCTGACCCGTATTGCCCGCCTGCAACAGTACTATCAACCGCAGCGCGTTATTGCCCTGGGCGACAGTTTCCACGACGCGGGCGCCGAAGCTCGACTGGGTGGAGACGAGCGGGCTGATCTTGAGGCGATTGTTGGTGCACAGGAATGGATCTGGATTGCCGGTAATCATGATCCCCGGCCGCCCGCCTGGTTGAACGGTCGGTTCGAAGTGGAGTTGGAGGACGGTAATCTCCTTTTTCGCCATGACCCCAGTCTCGTCGCGTCCGCTGGCGAGATTGCCGGCCATCTGCACCCGTGTCACACTATTCATCGCCAGGGCCGAGCTGTGCGGCGACGCTGCTTTGTGTCCGATGGTCTGCGTCTCGTGATGCCTGCATTTGGGGCCTATGCCGGCGGGCTGGATCTTCGGGATGATGTCTTCATAAGAATGTTTCCCGCCAGCTGCCGCATCTACATGCTCGGGGCAGAGCGGGTGTATGCCGTTGCCTGAGTGCGCCTAGCGGCGTCGAAAGACCATTGCCGATACCCAGCCGAGACCTAATGCCATCGTTACCGCTGCCAGGCCGTATAAGGCTGGCGAACTGTGTGCGAAGGCATACAGCCTGCGTTCAAGTCCTGTCTGGTCGACGAAAAGTGGAGTTGTCTGCGCACTTACGACATGGCCATGCTCGAAGAGATACACCTCGGCGGCGTATTGGCCTTGAGGTACGGCGGCTGGCACCGGAATGCGGGCCCGAAACAATTGCGGACTCAGAAACTCAACGCCATTGGTGTTCTGTGCGTAGAGGTGCAGTTCTGCCTGGCGATGAACGGCAGCTCTCGTGAATACCTCCGTCTCTCGTGCGCCTTTTGCGGAAGAATCTGTGGCCCGTATATTCTCCAGACCGATCTGATAGCGTGCCAACACTCCATCGGATGCGATCTTGTCGAGCGGTCTGCTTGTTGCCAGATAATAGTAGCCCGGCATACCGTAAAGATGGTCCTGATGTCGGTTGATCCACATGCCCA
>JAGWRJ010000037.1 GCA_028869725.1 Alphaproteobacteria bacterium
AGTCTGATCAGGGCTCGAGCAGCCTGTCCGCCCGCCTTCATTTTGCCAAGTGTAGCAGCGCCGTCACCGGGAGTGCACTGATCGGGCTTCTTGCCTGGGTCGAGTTCCGTGTTGACGAAGAAGCCATGTTCGAGATCATCGATCCCAAGACGGGCTGCCTGCGGGTAGGTAACTGCGCAGAGGTGGCCGGTGATCTTCAATCCAAGGCGGTGCGCTTCCTGAATGGCAGCGCCAAGCTCGGCGCGGGTGATGTGCATATAGGCTTTGAAGGACGTCATGCCCTCTTCGGCCCAGAAATCAACCGTGCGGCGGGCATCGTTCGGACCTGTGAGCTGATGCATTTGGACAAAGAGATTGCTTTTACCTTCCAGGTAGGGGGCGGTGATGTCCATGTGCGGTCCGGGCAGCTTTCCGGCGTCGATCTGGGCTTTGAGATTGATGTCCGTATAGGGCTCGACACTGCCTGTCGTGCGCAAGGTCGTGACACCGGCTGCCAGATACAGTCGTGGTGCTGAAAACGTCATCTGCGGAGCGAGTAACGGAGGTTCAAAATGACCCTTGGCGTTGAGGTCGGGGCGGGCGATGTAAAAAAGATGATCATGCATTCCAATCAGGCCGGGAAGGACGCTGTGCCCGGCAAGATTGAGTACTGTGCTGCCACGCGGGATTGGCAGCTCGGGTCCGCCAATGGATACGATGCGTCCGCCCTTGATGAGAACCGTACGATCTGCCAGCGCAGGCGCGCCTGTTCCGTCAATCACCCGCACATGAACGAGCGCAAGGCGCTGCGCATTTATGGCAACGAAGGGTTCCACCGCAGGGCCGGGCGCGCGCGATGGCGGCAGGACACGCTGGGCATAAGAGAGGGGACGGCCGATGGCAGCCCCCGCCAGCAGGCTGAAGCTTGCGGCAAGCAATAGACGACGCATTCAAGTTCCCCCATATCTGCGGCGCGTTGCGCCAGCCTGCCACGACCTCACGTGGGGCAAAAGCCCTGGTGGCTCGGGATGGGGCCTTAATCCCAGATAAATGGTATCCAGACTCGTCAGAAGGTGCGCGGGGGGAGAAACTGCAGACACCTTCGCTGTTCTGCCACGCGCCGCACCGTCCCACGAACCATATTTCGCTGCAGGTCCGGAATTTGATCGAGACGAGAGACGTTGCGCATAACCTGCCAGGCGCAGGGCGCAGGCATCCATGAACCCGCTAGTTTGTGGGTGCGCGAAAATCTGGCCATTGCCCAGGCGCCAGTCTGAGCGGGGCCAGCACAACAGGAAAGCTCACGACCGCGTGATCGACCAGGATCGCGCGGTTGGCCGCTTGGACTTGCACCAGCAAGGAGCTAGCGTGCGCCTCGAATCTGACTTCGGGGGGGGTATCTTGATCTCCACAGCACGCAAAGTCCTGACCGCGGCTGCGGTCGTGATGACGGCAGGCACACTTGCGACCGCCGCAACACCGTCGCCGCAGCTCTACAGTGCCATGCGCTGGCGTCTATTGGGACCTTTCCGTGGCGGCTGGGCGACGGTCGTAACTGGCGTGCCGCAACAGCCCAATACCTTCTACTTTGGTGGAGCCGGAGGCGGAGTATGGAAAACCGAAAATGCCGGCCGGACCTGGAAGTCCGTTTTCAATCACGTGCCTGCAGCGTCGATTGGTGCGCTGGCGGTAGCAGCCTCTGATCCCAAAATCGTGTATGCCGGAACTGGGCAGGTGACGCTGCGCTACGACGTCGGTGCAGGATATGGCCTGTTCAAATCAACTGACGCCGGCAAGCACTGGCAGTCCGTGGGCCTGACCAATACCCGTCACATTGGCGCGATCTGGATCGATCCCCATGATCCGAACAATGTCGTCGTCGGGGTTCAGGGCCCGTTCTTTGAGCCAAGTGCCGCGCGTGGCGTCTTTCGTTCGACCGATGGTGGCGCCCATTGGACGCGGGTTTTGAAAATCAATGACTGGACCGGGGTTTCCAGTATTGCGAGCGATCCTGAGGCGCCGAACGTCCTGTACGCCGCCGCATGGCAGGCCCGTCAGTATCCCTGGCTCAGCTACTTTACGCCGACCAGTGGCAAAGGCAGCGCGATCTACAAATCGGTCGATGGCGGCGTGCATTGGACGCGCCTTTCAGGCGGGGGCTGGCCTCAAGGTGATCTGGGCCGGATTTCGCTTGCGGTGACACACACCCAAACCGGAGCCCGCATCTATGCCATGGTCTCGTCAAAGCAGGAGGGCGGACTTTGGCGTTCTGACGATGGCGGCACACATTGGCAACGCGTATACGCCAGTCGCGCGGTCTCAAACCAGTATGCAAGCCGGATCACCGTTTCGCCTAGAAACCCCGATGTCGTCTATACGGTGGGCCAGTCTATTCGCCGCTGCGATGATGGCGGCAGCCACTGCACGATCATCAAGGGAGCTCCAGGCGGTGATGACTATCATGACATCTGGATAAATCCGCTCCACCCTGATCACATCATCACTGGTTCCGATCAGGGTGCCGTCGTCAGCGTCGACCACTGGCACAGCTGGAGCAGCTGGTACAATCAGCCGACCGCACAGTTCTATCATCTGGCAGCCGACAATCGCTTTCCCTACTGGATCTATGCAGGACAGCAGGATTCGGGAACCGTCGCGATACCAAGCCGCAGCGATTACGGCCAGATCAGCTACCGGGACTGGCATTCCGTGGGTGGCGATGAGCGTGATTACGACATTCCCGATCAGACCGATCCCAACATCGTCTTCGCCTCGGGCCTGGGCGGGCGCGTCACCAAATGGAATGCCGCCACGGGCCAGGTCGAGGATGTGACGCCGTGGCCCGAGCAGGATTATGGCAAGCGCCCCACAACCACACGGTATCGGTATTTGTGGATGACGCCGCTGGTTGGTTCGCGCGTGGGAACTCCATCGCTCTATCTTGGTGCGCAGGTCCTCTTCCGGACCTCTGATCGTGGTGCCCATTGGCAGGTTATTAGTCCGGACCTCACCGGGAAAGTGTCAGGTGCCGTGCATTGCAACGGCAATGTGACGCTGAAGGAAGCGAAGGATTGCGGATATGGCGTGATCTCGGCCATTGAACCCTCACCACGCCATGCCCGCGAAATCTGGGTAGGCACCGATGACGGCCTCATTCAGGTGACACGTGATGGTGGAGTCCATTGGACCAACGTCACGCCGCCGCAAATTCCGCTCTGGGGCAAGGTACGGGAGATTTCCGTCTCCGCGCTGACGGACGGCGTTGCCTATGCCGCGATTGATACCCACCGTTTGGGCAGATTCCAGCCGCTGGTTCTGCGCACCCGTGATTATGGCCGTCACTGGACGGAAATCGATCATGGTCTGCCCTCCGGTCACTTTACGTCGGTGGTGCGGGCCGATCCGGTGCGCGCTGGCCTGCTCTATGCTGGCACCGATACAGGCGCCTATGTCTCCTTCGACAATGGCGATGACTGGCAGCCGCTTCAGCTCAATCTGCCGACCGCCTGGATCACCGATCTCCTGGTTCATGATGGTGACCTAATTGCCGCTACCGAGGGGCGCGGAATCTGGATACTCGATGATCTGAGCCCGTTGCGCCAGATCAGCGCGCACATGTCGTGGCGCCAGGCCCACCTGTACAAGCCTGCGCTTGCCTATCGCGTGCATGACAACAACAACAAGGACACACCTTTGCCGCCGGAAACCCCGACCGGACAAAATCCACCTTCGGGCGCGATCATCGACTACTGGCTGCCGGCCCATACCCAAGGGTCGGTCACTCTCGAAATCCGCGACGCCAAGGGCACGCTTGTCCGCAGCTTTTCCAGTGCAATCCTGCAGAAGGATCCGCCTGCGAACCGGTACTTCGCCAAGGGCTGGATCAAGCCACCACAACAATTGTCGGCAGCGGCGGGTGCGCATCGCTTTGTCTGGAACCTACGCTATGCGCGTCCTGAAGCGGTGAGCTATGGCTATTCGATAGCGGCGGTGTGGGGCAAAGATACGCCGATAGATCCGCGCGGTGCTTTTGTGCTTCCGGGCAGCTACACGGTGACGTTAAGTGCTGATGGTGTACATCAGACAGTGCCGCTTGAGGTCAAGGAGGATCCGCGCGTAGGTGTTACAGAAGCGGCGCTCCAGGCGGAACTTGCCCTGTCGATGAAGATTTCTGCGGCCTCGCGCGAAGCAACAACGGACTATACGCAGGAGGCTTATCTCCTTCATCGTCTCGATACGCTTCGTCACAAGGGGCAGGAACCAGAACTTGGTGCACTTCGTGCGGCGCTGAAACCGGAAGGAACGCCAAGCTTTGCCAATGCCGACTCAAAATTGATCCGGATCGAGGTTGCTCTGGAATCGGCAGATGCTGCGCCCACCGCAGTGCAGCAGCAATTTGTCGAGGACGGGATTAGCGAGCTCAAGGTCGCAGAGCGTAATTTTGCGGAGGCGATCAAAGGCCCGCTTGCCCGTCTGAATGTGGCGCGCCAGCGCCAGGGCCTGGCCCCGATCATCCTTCCTCCCGCCAGTCAGCTACCATCGGCGACGGCCAAGGATGCGGGTGAAGATCTGCCCTGAGCGGAGCTGCGGAGGCGTCAGGGGGTGCGCGACGGCGCGTGGCACGCACTGTCGTGCCGCGCGCCCCTGGCTACAGCAATATGCGTCCATAAGAGCCGGCGCCGTGATGGCGTGTCTACCCTGAAGAGAACGCGTGGACGGGGCACCAGCCGCCTTGTGGTACTTCTGGTTGGATTTAATGCCGGCGCCGGCTCAGGGCGCGTCGACGAAGAGCTCTGGCCGCTTCAGCACAAGCGCCTGCACCAGGGCCAGGGTTTTTAGATCGTCGATCTGTCCGGACGTCATTCGGGTCTTGAGCGTGGCAAGGGGCAGTTCAAGAACAGTGATGTTCTCCTGCTCGCCGTCGGCGCCGCCACCCTGCGTGCGCCGGTCCGCGGCACGGTATTCGGCAAGAAACAGCGAAAAGCGTTCTGTCGTAAAGCCCGGCGAGGTCCACGCGTCCGCCACGTGTTGCAGATCGTGAAGCTCTACGCCGGCCTCCTCAAGCGCTTCGCGACGGGCGCAGCTTTGCGCCGTCTCTCCCTCGATTTTGCCAGCGATCGCTTCAATGACGCCTTCGACGCCTGCGCGATAAAAGGCAGGGGCCCGAAACTGGTGGACCAGGAGCGCGCATCTGCGTTCGGGATCATAGGCAAGAACTGTTGCTGCATCACCATGATCCTCGATGACGCGGTCGATGCGTGTGTTGTCGTCCAAGCGCACGTGGGCAAGCGACAGGGTCGTCCAGCCGGAATAGATCGTGGTCCGCGCTTCAATTGTAATGCTCATCAGTGCCGTTCACGTTTAGAATAAATAACCCCGTCCTTCATCACGAGGTCGATGCGCCGCATGGCAGCGATGTTACTGAGTGGATCACCATCCACCGCCACGAGATCGGCGCAGAGGCCCGGTGCCAGACGTCCGAAGCTACTTTCACAGCGCAGAATGCGGGCGTTGATGGCCGTGGCGCTCATCAGGACCTCATGTGGGCTCAAGCCCAGACGGACCATCCATTCCAGTTCGCGATAATTGGTCCCGTGCGCAAAAACTCCTACGTCGCTGCCGCAGCCGATAAGGACACCTTCTTCGACCGCCATCCGGAAGGCGTGCGCGGCCAGGCGCATCTCATCGCTGTGTGGATCATCCTCTGGGTGCCCGTGGCGATAACTCGATATCGCATCGCGCGCGGTGAGCGTCGGAAGAAAGGCGCAGCCACTGCGCGCCATCAGAGCGAAGGTCTCACGGCGACCATCATAGCCGTGCTCAATGGTGTCACAGCCTGCCTCTATTGCGCGACGCATTGCTTCGTCGCTTGTGGCATGCACCGCAACCGGGCGGCCCAGATCATGCGCACAGGCGATGGCGGCATGAAGCTCTTCTTGGCTGAAGGTTGGCTGGGTCTCGCCATGAGGTCCAACGCGATAGTCTGCATAGAGCTTGATCCAGTCTGCGCCATAGGATGCCTGCTGGCGCACCGCGCGGACGATGGCATCGGTCCCGCTGACCTCCTCGGCGCCCTGCGGGATGCAGCAGTCCGGCCGGAAGAACGCCCGTCTGGGACCGTAACAGCCGCTCGCCACGATGGCACGGGTTGAGACCTTCAGGCGTGGGCCCGGCACCAGACCCTCATCAATCGCTCTCTTGAGGGCGACGTCTGCATATCCGGCACCTTCGGTGCCCAATTCGCGTAAGGCAGTAAATCCCGAAAGCAGCGTGGCATGTGCATGACGGACCGCGCGGATGGTGCGGTAGGCTTCGGCCTCCTTGAGAACCTGATCATCCCAGCTGGTCTGATTGTAGGGATACAAAAAAAGATGCGAATGCGCATCGATGAGGCCCGGCAGGAGCGTGGCCTGCGGAAGATCGATGATGTCGCAGTTCTGCGGCGCGGGCGAACTCGGCCCGATATGAGCAATCCGGGCACCGTCGACGAGAAGGCAGAGGCCCGTCTGTGCCGGCCTGCCGTCACCACACCATATCCGGCCGGGGCGGATCAGGATACGCGTGGCGGCAGGTTTCATGCGAAAGCTCTTTGCTCAAACACCAGCGGCAGTGGGCCATGCGCGCCGCCACGCTGCGGCGCCATGGCACCTTTCTGCCTCAGGCCGGCAGCTTACGCGGCCTGATAGCCCATGATGGCTTTGACCTCCAGAAATTCGTGGAAGCCGAACTCACCCCATTCACGGCCGGTTCCGGACTGTTTGTAACCACCGAACGGCGCATTGAGATCAACACCGGCACCATTAATATGGACATTGCCAGCGCGGATCTGGGATGCGACGCGGTGCGCATGCTCAAGATCACCGGACTGAACATAGCTCGACAGTCCATAGGCGGTATCGTTGGCAATGCGGATCGCGTCGTCCTCGCTGTCGTAGGGCAGGATGCACAGGACCGGTCCGAAGATCTCTTCACGCGCGATCGTCATGTCGTTGGTGACATTGGCGAAGATCGTTGGGCGCACATAGTAGCCACGGTTCAGCCCTTCGGGACGGCCCGGGCCGCCGCAGACGAGCGTCGCACCTTCGGCAATGCCCTTCTGGATGAGGCCCTGGATCTTGTTGTACTGGACCTCGCTGACGACGGGGCCAAGCTGTGTGCCTTCAGCGAAGGGGTCGCCAACCTTGACCTTTTCGGCAGTGGCTTTGGCGATCGCTGCGGCCTCGTCATGCTTGGCGCGCGGAACGAGCATGCGGCTGGGAGCATTGCAGCTCTGGCCGGAGTTCGTGAACATGTTGATAACGCCGCCGGAGACTGCCTTGGTTAGATCGGCATCGGGCAGGATGATATTGGGCGACTTGCCGCCCAGTTCCTGCGCCACGCGTTTGACGGTATCGGCTGCGGCCTTGGCCACAGCAATGCCGGCGCGGGTCGAACCGGTAAAGCTCATCATGTCGATTCCGGGGTGACGCGACATTGCTTCACCTACCGTCGGGCCATCGCCATTGACGAGATTGAACACACCGGCGGGCACCCCGGCTTCATGCAACACCTCGGCCAGCAGCATGCCGTTGAGCGGCGCGACTTCCGAAGGCTTCAGTACCATGGTGCATCCAGCTGCCAGCGCCGGTGCGACTTTGCAGGCGATCTGATTGATCGGCCAGTTCCATGGCGTGATCATGCCAACCACACCGACCGGTTCGTAGGCGATCGCCGTCGAGCCCTTGACGCTGACGAACTCAAATTCGCTCAGAACCTTCATTGCCTGTGTGAAGTGTGCAACGCCCATGGCTGCCTGCGCGGCCTTGGACAACCCGAGAGGCGCGCCCATTTCGCGGCTGATGGTCTCGACAAATTCTCCGTAGCGCTTCTGATAGATCTCCACGATTTTCTGCATCAGTGCGAGACGTTCGGCCTTGCTCGTGCGCGAAAAGGTTTCGAATGCGCGTCGTGCTGCCGCGACCGCCTTGTCGACGTCGGCAGCAGACCCCATGCTGATGCGGGCAAAGGGTTCTTCATGTGCCGGGTCAATGACCTCCAGCGTCCGCGGTGTGACCGGGTCGACCCACTTTCCGTCGATGTAAAATTTCAGTTTCTCCAACATGACTCTTTCTCCCTTTTCAGTGTGTAAATGGCGGCGCGGGTATTATAGAGAACCTTTGTGAGGGTTTAGGCAAGCAAGGGGACAGGGCATGGATGTCCGCGGCAAGCGCATCATCGTCACAGGTGGATTTGGTGCCTTGGGGCGCAGCGTCGGCGAAACCCTTGCTGCCGCAGAGGCAGAGGTCGCGCTCCTCGACTTCGCCGCGGCGCCCGCGGCACTTGCCGGCAAGACGCGGCTTTTAGGCGGGATCGACCTTGCAGACCCGGCGCAGGCCCGCAGCGCCATTGACGGCCTCGCCGGACAGCTGGGCGGCCTCGATGGCCTCGTCAATATCGCCGGAGGATTTCGTTGGGAAACCCTGGCCGAGGGCAGGATCGAGACCTGGGACCTACTTTACCGCATGAATGTCAGGACCGCAGTCTGTGCGTCACAGGCCGCGCTTGCCCATCTGGGCAGAAGCAGAGGCGCCATTGTCAATGTCGCCGCCGGCGCCGCAGTCAAGGCTGGGGCGGGCATGGGGGCCTACGCCGCCTCCAAGGCGGGGGTGATGCGCCTGACCGAAGCCTTGGCGGAGGAACACAAGTCCCGGATCCGGGTCAACGCCATCCTGCCCTCCATCATCGATACACCCGCCAATCGTCGCGACATGCCGAACGCCGACTTTGCCAGCTGGGTGCAGCCCCGGGAAATCGCGGCCGTGATCCAGTTCCTTCTCTGCGATGCGGCAGGTGGGGTGACGGGAGCGCTGATCGCCGTACCGGGCCGGGTCTGATACGGCATGCGCGCGGGCCGGTACCGTAGTACCCTACCAGGCGTCGATCCAGCGCAGCTTCTTGGTAGTACGATCCGCCAGTGGAGGCAGCGCCCTCAGTCCCGCCAGTATCCAGCGTCGCGTGTCGGCCGGATCGATCACCTCGTCAAATTCGAAGAGGCTGGCTGCTGACAGCGCTTTGCCGCGCTCATACATACGTGCAACCATCTCGTCATATTTGGCTTTGCGCGCTGTCGGGTCGCTGATGGCAGCGAGCTCATTGCGGTAGCCGAGCTTGACGGCACCTTCAAGGCCCATACCCCCGAACTCGCCACTCGGCCAGGATACCGTAAAGAAGGGAGCAAGGAAGCTTGCTCCCGCCATGGCCTGCGCTCCAAGTCCATACCCCTTGCGCAAAATCACCGTAAACAGCGGAACGCTGAGATTGGCTCCGATCAGAAACAATCTGGAATTATGGCGGACGAGGGCGGTTTTCTCGGCCTCGGGCCCGACCATGTTGCCGGGCGTGTCACATAGCATCACGATCGGCAGATCAAAGGCTTCACAGAGCTGCATGAACCGCGCTGCCTTGTCGGCACCATCACGGTCGATGGCGCCGCCCAGATGGGCGGGATGATTGGCGATGATTCCAACCGGGCGGCCTTCGATCCTTCCGAGCGCGGTTACCATGCCACTGCCGAAATGACGGCGCAGCTCCAGCACGCTGCCGCTGTCGCACAGCGTGTCGATGATCGCGCGTACGTCATAAACGCGAAGCCGGTTTTCCGGTACGAGATGACGTAGTGCGCGCTGGTCAGCGGCAGACCATTGCGTCAGGGTCCCCTGGAAAAAGGCGAGATACTTTCTTGCGGTGGAGGTGGCCTCCGCCTCGTCGTCAACCAGAACGTCGATCACGCCATTGGTAGCTTGAACCTCTGCCGGACCCACATCCTCGGGTCTGAACACGCCAAGGCCGCCGCCCTCGATCATTGCTGGGCCACCCATGCCAATCGATGAATTGCGAGTGGCGATGATGACGTCGCAGCAGCCAAGTAGCGCGGCGTTGCCGGCAAAGCAGAAGCCGGAATTGACCCCGACCAGGGGTACAAGGCCCGAAAGTTTGGCATATTGCTGGAACGTGGTGACGTTGAGGCCCCCGGCGCTCATCATGTCCGTGTCCCCCGGACGTCCGCCGCCGCCTTCAGTAAAAAATACGATCGGAAGACGC
>JAGWRJ010000388.1 GCA_028869725.1 Alphaproteobacteria bacterium
ATGCTAGGCCGCGATGAGCAAGCCCAATGATCTTCGCCTTGAAAAAGGCGCCGGTGCCGACCGTAAGCGCATTCACTTGCGCGAAATCTCCGATGAGGCGGCGGCGCCGCTCGAAACTGTGGGACAGGACCTGCGCGCTGCACGGCTGCGCCGTGGCGATGACCTGGCTACGATCGCCCGTATCCTGAAGATTCGTAAGGATCATCTGGAAGCGCTTGAAGAAGATCGTCTGGATGTCCTGCCCGGACGGGCCTATGCTATTGGCTTCGTCCGCTCCTACGCCAGTCACCTAGGGCTGGACGCAGCCGATACCGTTGAGCGGTTCAAACGCGAACTCGAGGGCCGTGGCGAGGAACGTGTCAGCGTGCCCTTGCTGGAGACACCCCAGAACGAGCGCTGGCTGCCCCAGGGCTGGGTGGTCGTTGCCCTGGTGCTGATAGTGGCTCTGGTCTTCGGTTTCTGGCGGCTCGCGGAATCGGCCACCGCGTATTTCAATCCACCGGCACTGCCTTCGCCCACTCAGGCTCCGCTGCGTCCGCTGATCGCCAAGGCGCTGCCATCGGTACACCGGTCAGCTGCGCCTGTGTCCACGGCAAAGCCGGCCGCCCATCTGCAAAAAACGGCCGTCGCTTCAGCGCCGGAAGCAAAACCTGCGTCTGCGCCAGCGTCCGGCCCCGGGGAGGCCCTGGCCAAGAAAATCCAGGCGTTGCCCAAAGGCAAAGCGTTCGGACTGCGCAACACCACCGCGCGGGTGGTCCTGACGGCCCTCAAACCCGTCCAAGTTCTGGTGCTGGGGCCGCCGCCTAAATCCATGATTTTTATGGATCAAACCCTGCAACCGGGCGATACCTATCGCATTCCCTATCTGTCAGGTACAACCCTGACGACCAAGGATCCGCAGGCGCTCGCCGTCACCGTTGATGGTCGGTTGCTCGGGCGAGCCGGGACCAGTGGCGAAACCCTGAAGGCGCAGTCGCTGGATCCCAAGGTCCTCACCAATCGTTTCAACCACGGGCCCCAACACTAGGTATTGGGCTGCACGGTTCGGAGCATGTCATGACACTACGCGCTTATCGCCACATCGAACGCCGCAAATGTCGCCAGATTCACGTTGGAAAGGTTGCCGTAGGCGGTGATGCACCAATCACCGTGCAGAGCATGACCAATACGGTGACAGCGGATGTGCGCGGCACCGTCGACCAGATCCGCGCGCTGGAAGAGGCAGGTGCTGACATCGTACGCGTATCCTGTCCGGACGAAGACGCTACTGCTGCGCTCAAACACATCGTCAAAGCTGCGACGGTACCGATCGTTGCTGACATTCATTTCCACTACAAACGTGCCATCGAAGCGGCAGAGGCTGGCGCCGCCTGTCTTCGGATCAATCCTGGCAATATCGGTTCGGCGGCTCGCGTCCGCGATGTCGTCAAGGCCGCCAAGGATCACGGATGTGCGATGCGCATTGGGGTCAATGCGGGCTCTCTCGAGCGTGAACTTCTGGAGCGGTACGGTGAGCCTTGCCCCGAAGCGATGGTGGAAAGCGCGCTCAACCATGCGCGCATCCTCGAGGACAACGACTTTTTTGAATTCAAGATCAGCGTGAAGGCGTCGGACGTGTTCCTCGCCGTCGCAGCCTATCAGGGTCTTGCCGAGGCTTGCGATTATCCCCTGCACCTCGGGATTACCGAGGCTGGCGGATTGATCTCAGGGACTGTGAAAAGCTCTATCGGAATGGGCATGCTGTTGTGGTCGGGAATTGGCGACACCATCCGGGTTTCGCTGTCGGCCGATCCGGTGGAAGAGATCCGCGTCGGGTTTGATATCCTCAAGTCTCTTAACCTGCGTCATCGCGGCGTTAACGTCGTGTCCTGTCCGTCCTGTGCGCGTCAGGGCTTTAACGTGATCGAGACCGTCAAAACGCTTGAGCAGCGGCTTAAGCACATCTCAACGCCGATGTCGCTTTCGATCATCGGGTGCGTAGTTAACGGCCCCGGCGAAGCGCGCGAGACTGATCTGGGCTTTACCGGCGGTGGTGCCGGTAAGGGTAACGGCATGATCTACCTCAATGGCAAGCCCGCCTATAAGCTCGACAACGAGGACCTGATCGAGCATGTGGTCCAGCTGTGCGAGAACAAGGCGGCAGAGATCGAGGCGGCGCGTGCCAAAGAAGCGGCGCTTGAGCCTGCTCAGTAGCACGCACGCTTAGCCGAAGCGAGGAGCGCGACGGGGCGGCTCCAAGCGCAATAGCGTGTTCTTAGTCCCCTTCTGTGTGCTGCGCGGCAACATGATTCCTCCTGAGAAACTTGCTCGTCTCGTCGACCGCTATGACCAGCTGGAGGCCGAATTGGCCTCGGGCCAGATTGGTGGTGAATTTGCCAAATTATCCAAGGAGCACGCCGAGCTCGTGCCCATCATCCGGGCGATCAGGGCCTATCAGACTGCGCAGCGCGAGCTCGAAGGGGCCAATGTCCTGGTCAATGATCCCGGCAGCGATGCCGAGATGCGCGAGCTGGCGATGGATGAGCGCAGTGTCCTCAAGGATCGGGTGGCTCATCTTGAGCGTGATCTGCAGATCCAGCTCTTGCCCAAGGATGCTGCTGACGCGTCCTCCTGCATCATCGAAGTGCGTGCCGGTACGGGTGGCGACGAAGCGGCACTCTTTGCAGCCGATTTGCTGCATATGTACCAGCGCTATGCACAGCTGCAGGGCTGGAAGACCGAGATTATGGAGCTTTCCGAATCGGATCTTGGCGGGATCAAGGACGCAGTGATGGAGGTTCGCGGGCAAGGTGCCTATGCCAAGCTCAAGTTCGAGGCTGGCGTGCATCGTGTCCAGCGTGTGCCGGTTACCGAGGCCGGCGGACGTATTCATACCTCCGCGGCCACCGTAGCTGTGTTGCCCGAACCGGAGGACGTGGACTTCGAGCTGGATGAAAGGGATCTTCGGATCGACGTATTTCGGGCCTCGGGCGCTGGCGGTCAGCATGTCAACAAGACCGAAAGCGCGGTCCGGATTACGCATCTTCCAACCGGTATTTTTGTGGCCCAGCAGACCGAAAAATCCCAACACAAGAACAAGGCGCAGGCGATGAAGCTGCTCAAGGCGCGGCTGTATGAACGCGAGCGCGAAAAGCTGGACAGTGCGCGAGCCGCAGAGCGCAAGGGCATGGTGGGAAGCGGCGATCGCTCAGAGCGGATCCGGACCTACAATTTCCCCCAAGGACGGGTAACCGATCATCGCATCAACCTCACCCTCTATAAGCTTGACCGCATCATCAGCGGTGAGGACCTAGGCGAAGTAATCGATGCTCTGATGGCGGAAGACCAGGCCAGCCGGCTGGCTGCCATGGAGCAGGGCGCTGGCCCATGAGCCTGCGGGCGGCGCTGGCAGAGGGCACGGAACAACTTGCCGCGGCAGGTATCGAGACCGCGCGCTTGGACGCCCGTGTCCTCATGGGGGCGGTGCTTGGAAGGCCTCCTGCGAGCGTACCGGCCCTGTCCTGTGCGCTGAGCGAGCCGCAGCAGGCACAGTTCGATGACCTGATCCGACGCCGGACCAAGCGCGAACCCGTCGCCTATATTCTTGGCCACAAGGAATTCTGGAGTCTGGAATTTGCCGTTGGTCCTGGCGTCCTCGTGCCCCGGCCGGACAGCGAGACGCTGATTGAGGCGGCTCGTGCCAGTTTTGCCGATCAGGATGGGCCCCGGACGATTGCCGATCTGGGCTGTGGCTCGGGCTGTCTGATCATTGCCGCCCTGCATCTTTGGCCGCGGGCCCATGGTACGGCGTTTGATATTTCTGCTGCGGCGCTCGACTACACACGCAAAAACGCGGAGCGTCTTGGGGTCGCAGGCCGGCTGGATCTTGTTCTGTGCGATTTCCGGCAGGCAGAGGGGGCATTCGATCTTGTCCTCTGTAATCCGCCCTACCTGCGAGAGGAGGAACTCGCCCAGGCTGCGCCCGAACTCAGCTTCGAACCGGCTCAGGCGCTCAGCGCAGGTGCCGATGGGCTCAGTGCCTATCGCTCCCTTGGGCCGGTATTCGGGCGTATCGTGCATCCAGAAGGCCTTGCCGTCGTGGAACTCGGGGCTGGTCAGGAGGCACCGGTCTGCCGGGAATTTTCGAGGGCAGGGCTTGACGTGACAGGTGTCCGCACCGATCTCAGTGGTATCCCCCGGGCGCTGCTCGCACGGCCAGCGCGCAAAAAAGTTGTTGGAATACGTGGGCCGAGAGGTTAGCTTCCGGCCGCGTGGGGAGAACAGGAAACCCCGCCCGGACAGGCCTGAGGCCAGCCGGTCGACCGCGGGGGCGGTCTGGCGCAGTTGCGCTGGTGCCTGTGTCAAAAGCGAAAGACGAGCAAACGTGCTCTGGGCCTGAATGCGCCATCCTTGGACATGCCCATGAGGCATGACGAGGGACGAGAATGCGAGATAACGCAAGACCGACGGGCGAACAGGCGGGTGGGGCGAGGCCAAACAAAGGGGCTCAAGTGAAACGCTCACGAGGACGCGGCCGCAGGCCGCAAAACAATGCCAACAGGACGTTCGATTCGACCGGACCGGAGATCAAGATCCGTGGCTCGGCGTCCCATGTCTACGAGAAGTATCTGCAGCTTGCCCGTGACGCCAACTCCGCAGGCGATCGCGTGATGGCTGAGAATTACCTCCAGCATGCCGAACATTATTTTCGGATCATGAGTGCCGCGCAGGCACAGCAGGCGGCCCAGCAGAGCGCAAATGGCAAGGCCAACGGCAATGGCGCCGAATATGGTCAGGCCACAGGCTCTGCACCTTCGTTTTCGCTGGTCGAAGAGGACGGCGAGGAAGAGGGCGAGGCTGCCGCGGCAGAATAGGCCGCCACCTCTTTTGGCCATTGTGCCAGCTTGACGGCCCCGGAGGCTCCGGACCGTGCCGTTTGCGCTGGCGCAACGACCGCCCGTCCCGGTACTGGCAGGCTCTTGTCAGCCGGAAAAGATGCCCCACATAGAATAAGGACACGGCGCTCGAGGTGAGAGGCCGTGGCGCTATTCGTTGAACGGACTCGTTCCGGCTGCCGAGCATGGGGCCGGAAGGAAGGGCTAGAGGCACGACATGGATATTGAAA
>JAGWRJ010000389.1 GCA_028869725.1 Alphaproteobacteria bacterium
ACCGGACAACTCGTGTGCTATCGACATGAGGATATGGGACCTTGCGATGTATTCATTATTGTGTATATTCAATACATGATCTTGGAGGAGTGTTCGATGGCCCGCCCCACCACCATGACTGTCCGTGTCAGCGGCGCGTTGAGCGACTTTGTGGCGGCGAACGTGGGGGAGGACGGTGCTTATGAAAACGTCAGCGAGTATATCCGCGACCTGATCCGCCGCGACAAGGAGCGGGCGGAGCAGGACGCACTCGACAGGTTGAAGGCTGAGCTCGTCCATGCGTTCTCGGCGCAAGAATCCTCCTACAGGCCATTAACGGCGGCCGAGGTCATCGCGCGCAACCGGGCCTGACCGGATGGCGGTCGTGCGTATCCAGGAGGCTGCCTCCCATCGCCTCGATGAAATCTACTGCTACACGCGCGACCGCTGGGGCATCGAGAAGGCGGATTGCTACGTCATCGGCCTGTTCGAGGCTTTCGACAGGATCGAGTCCCGCAGGATAACGTCCCGGCCCGTTCCCGCAGAGTTCGGCGTGGAAGGGTATGTCTGCCGCTACGAACGGCATTTCATCTATTGGCGACGGCTGTCGAATGGCGACATCGGCATCGTGACGATCCTGCACGAGCGCATGCACCAGATTGACCGCTTACGCGAGGATTTCGGACTGTAAAAGGGGCTGTCGTAGTCTTAAGGGCATTCAATTATGCCCGACCTTGGCTATGCACATGCTCTTGCTGCGCACTTTTCAGCTGTGCGTGTGCCAAGCTTGAGTCTGCTGAACCAAACCGAGTACGTAACGCGCACCCAGATCTTGGGCATATCCGTTTTTGAGTCCAGCGCGTCTACCAGTTCCACCACTTGGGCAAGGCCGGTACCCATAGTCGGGGGAATTGGGCTCCTCAACTGCTATTCGCGCCGGATAGGCGCAGCTATAGAAGTCCGCGCTCTGACAAGGCTTCTCTCCCGACTAAACGGCTCAGTATCGCGATGTTGGCCTCCGAGAGCATGTAAGCCTCTCCCGCTGGGTTTGACGCGGCGACAAGAGACGCCATCCCAGCTTTCAGGATGTCGCGCGAAACCCCGTTCTCAATGATTGCCGCAACACCCTGATAAGAAAATGCGCGGGGGAGTACGACGCCTGGTACCAGTTGCTGCCCCGATGCCGACGCGCTCGCGATAAGGGCATAGGCACATCGAGGCGTAGGTGAACGTGGCTGCGGATGGGGCGTGGTCGGCAATATCCGCGTGATCTGGTCAATCGGCTTTACCGGCACACTTCCAACGGGGCCGATGCCTTGCAGGAAACGATTGAGAATAGCGCGCTCAGGATTGTCTTTCGGTTCGCCAGACAATGTGTCAGCGTGACGGGCCAGGCTATGCGGAGCAGCACCCGACAGGTTGCCTAGGCCACCGGCAAGGTTGGTGAGGCATCCCCCCTCATGCAAGCGGCCATGGGTTTTAATCAGAAGCGCCTCGCGCTCAAGACAGGCCTGTTGTTCTGCCGGATCATATATCGTGTCGATACGATAGATTACTTCCCCACCATCCCGAAGAATTTTGCGAATGACGTTGCACTTGAAAGGATTGGCTTCTCCAACCGGATGATTTCGACGTGCCTCAGCCTCGTGCTCAAGCACACGACGGTTTAAGCCCTTACCCACATAGAAAGGGCGCCCATCGGGCCGACAAAGTACGTAAACGTAAAACCTACCAGCTATTGTCTTCAGGTATACGTCGGCTGCAATGCGGTCACCCTCGAACAACATGCAAACCTCTTCTGGGTGATATTATGCAGCTACGACGCTGATCCTGGCCGTAGGCCTTGAACGCGGCCTTTTGCGAATGCAAATCTCAACGTCTCGATCTAAAGCCGTCAGGAACGTCATCAAGCGCTCAACCGAAAATCCCTCTAGCTTGTAGCGTTGCAGCGCCGAGACCTTGGGCTGGTTTACCTTGAGAAGACGGGCTGTCGCAGCTTGTGTATGACAGCCTTCTTCCGGGATTTGATTGACGACGTAAGCAGGTCTCAACTTGGTTTGGCGTTCTTCGGAGTCGGCTAAGCCGAAATCGGCAAACACATTGCCGCTGCCGCGCGTGACGGTTTCGACCCGAGATTTGCTCTTCCTGGCCACAGTTCGGCAAAATCCAAGAAATGCGCTTGGATCAGCCTTATGCCAGAATTGGGTTATTTGCAAAGAATGATGAGAGACCTGCGTTCGCCGGATTATGCCCGCCGCTTCGGGCACCCTGCGCTGGGGGCGGACCTGGGGTGCGTCGCGTTCGCTTTGCCACAAAGGTAGGCGGCGTCCGCCGTCCGCTAGGACGCCAACCTCAATGTGTCCCGATCCGAGCAGGGGTCAATCTCGAACACGATTTTTTTGACCTGGACGGTCAGAATTTTGCGCTTCCCCTTTGCCTTGGCTTTGACAAGCCCCATCGCCTCCAGCTTGCTCAGCGTTCGCGTTAGATTGGGCTGCGCGCGACCCGACAACTCCGATAATTCCTGAATGGACTGTGGAGCCTTGTCGCGGATGATCGCCAGTAATTGCCGATTTTCCGCCGTCAGAAGGCGAACCACGGCCTCCGCCGAATTAAAGCTGACCTTGCCTGCAGCCTTGGGGGCGGTCTTTTCGCCTTTGGCAACGGCGCGCATCTCACCCATTAAGGCATGAAAGCTCTCGATCTTGTGCTTGGTCATTTTTTCTTTTCCTTCGTGGAAACCACCTGCGAAGAACCACCACGCGCGGCGATAATCCGGTCCACTTCCTTTTCAAAATCCGTCAGCAACGTCTCAACATCTGTAAACTTATCGGGCCGTCCGGGGTCGGTCTCCGTTCGGTGCCAATGATCGTGCGTGGCAGGCCGTGCTTTGAACTTGCTACCCTGGGCCGGTACGCCATGCGCGTTGTCGAATCCCAGAAGCCGGGTGCCATCAGGCGCATGAAGCATGAATGAGTAGGATAGGCCGTGCGGTCGTTCCTTGGTTGCCCCCGCCTTTCTTGATCTCGAACTTGACCCAACAACCATCCTCAAAAGTATGAACCCGGCCATCGAAGGCGATCAGGTATTCAAGGCCATAATCCACTTTTTCAGGTTTTATCATATCATATCCTGATATTATATCAATGGAAGCCGTTAAACATCGCCAAGGGCTCTTAACAGCCTGCAAAACAGGGGGTTGGGGGGCAAGAGGCCGTTCGGCCATCCTTTTAGACCGGCGAACGCCGGATTATGGCCGCCGCTTCGGGTGCCCTCCGCTAGGGGCGGGTCTGGAGCGCTTCGCGTTCGCTTTGCGCTTGGAAGGTGCGGCGTTCGCCGCAACCCGCCGCACATTGACCGCTGACGCATCAACCATGTTCTTGATATGCGCGGCGTAGAACTTCTCGATCATTTCTACGGAGGTCCGGCAGTTCTTGGCGATCTGATAAATGGCGGCCCCTTCCATCAGGCGCAGGCAGATATAGGTGTGGCGCAGGGAGTAGGCTGAACGGCGTAGGCCTTCCCGGTCGGCCTTTAATTTTTGCTCATCCAGTAGGGTATTAAGGTGATGGGCGTGCAGATCGGGAAAGAGCAAGTCGGTGGTGTAGTACTCGATACGGCTCATGCTCTCGACACCGCCGGCGAGGACGACGTCGCAGGCTCCGCTTTCGATCATCATCGCGGCAGTGGCGATGGTCTGAAGCCCCCCGCCGCAACGCCGGTCCAACTGGAGCCCCGGGACCTCGATGGGAAGTCCTGCAGCGAGCGCGACCCATCGTCCGACGCAAGGGGGTTTCGCTGTTGGCATAGGACTGAGCCATGACAACGTCTTCGATACGGGCAGGATCAATGCCGGAGCGTTCGATCACAGCCTTGACGACGGTGCTGCCCAGGGCTTCGACAGGAACGTCGCGCAGAGTGCCGCCGAAGGCACCAACCGGAGTACGCACGGGGGAGACAATCGCGGCGCGGCGCATCAATAACTCCTTGGCAGGCCGAGCACATGCTCGGCAAGAAAAGACAGGATCAGATTGGTGGAGATTGGGGCAACCTGGTAGAGGCGGGTTTCTCGGAATTTGCGTTCGATGTCGTATTCCTCGGCGAAGCCGAAGCCGCCATGGGTCTGGATGCAGACATTGGCGGCTTCGAACGAGGCGTCAGCGGCCAGCATCTTCGCCATGTTGGCTTCTGCCCCGTTGGGCTTGCCGGCCTCATAGAGGCGTGCGGCTTCGTGCACCATCAGCTCTGCGGCGCGCATGTTGGCGTAGGCTCGGGCGATGGGAAAGGCAACACCCTGATTGGCACCGATGAGCCGGTCAAATACCTTGCGATCATTGGCATAGGCTACCGATTTGCGCGTGAACCATTTGGCATCGCCCACGCATTCAGCCGCAATGAGCACGCGTTCGGCATTCATGCCGGAGAGAATATAGCGAAATCCCTTGCCTTCCTCGCCGAGGAGGTTTGCCGCCGGAATGCGCATGTTGTCGAAGAAGACCTCGGTGGTGGCGTGGTTCATCATCGTGCGGATGGGGCGGATGGTAAGGGACTTGCCCAGAACTTCACGCATGTCGACGATGAAGGTCGAGAGGCCATCGGTCTTCTTCGCGGTCTGGTTACGGGGTGTGGTGCGGGCCAAAAGCAGCATCAGGTCAGAATGTTCGGCACGGCTGGTCCAGATCTTCTGGCCATTGACGACATAGCTGTCCCCGTCACGCACGGCGATCGTGCGCAGGGCCGTGGTATCGGTACCGCTGGTAGGCTCGGTGACACCGAAGGCCTGCAGCCTGAGCTTGCCGCTGGCAATTGCGGGCAGATATTGGCGCTTCTGCTGTTCGGAGCCATGCCGCAGGATGGTGCCCATGGTGTACATCTGGGCGTGGCAGGCGGCACCATTGCAGCCTTCGGCCTGGATGGTTTCGAGGATGGCTGCGGCCGCGCCGAGGCCAAGTCCTGAGCCACCATACTCTTCGGGAATGAGCACCGAGAGGTATCCGGCCTCGGTCAGGGCCTTCACGAAGGCCGTGGGATATTCGCGTCGCCCATCAAGTTCGCGCCAGTACTGGCCGGAAAAGTCCGCACACAAGCGCCGCACCCCGTCGCGGATGTCGGGGAAGTGTTCCTGATCCAGGGGGCTTAAAAGCATGACTGCATTCTCTCGTGGACAATGATCCGACTTGGGAGGCGGTCTGGTTCCGGCAGGGAAGATAGAAGCTGGAGAGGGAGGCGGGAATGACAAAATTGCGGAAGGCTTCCATTTGGCAGGGAACTGGCTGTCGCGAAGGCAGGGTAATCAGCCTGGAGCGCCCCTGAAATTCGATGCCACGTACGGTCTAGTCCTGGCGCGATTTACTGTCCCCGTAAGCCGCGGCCCGTTTCCCCCATCTACAAACCTCGGGCAGTTGACGTGATACCAACCCAGGTCTTGATGTCGTGCCTATCGACGGCCTGGTGCGTGAAGACGCAACCGCGGAGTTTGGACGAACCAGGCCAAGGATCAGTTTCGGCTTGCCAGCGCAGCCTCAGGCTCGAACAGATCACCCGCGGCCTTGCCCGCAGCATAGGCTGCTCCGTGCACAGAGCGCCGGCTGCGTCGGGCGCGGGTGGTCAGATGAAGGCCCAACCTTGCGATCTCTTCGTCGACCACCGCGTGCTTGGCGGCGACGAGATCAAAGCCGGTGCTTTGAGGGACTGATCCGTGGCGCCCGCGCTTTAATGCGGCGAGGCGGGCGGATATCCCGTTGGCCAGACCAATCTGGAACGAATTCAGCGCGAGGCGGCGGTTACCGCCCTGCGATGCCAGGTAGATTCCGCCCCGGCGGAATACTGCTGTTTCGGTTTCGAACGTCGCTTCGATCAGCTCATGGAGAACATGCGCCGCTTCGACATCAACCCTGAGACCAAAGAGGGTGTAGTGCAGCGTGCCATCCTCGTGTTCTTCCGACCAGACCTGGCAGTCGCAGAAATGGGCGAGCGGCTGCAGGCAGGAATCAATCGGGGCGCGGCGTTTGCGGCCGGTGGCGATATTCACACCCAGGCAGTCAGATTTGCGGACCGAAACCTCGTCCAGGGTCAGATCGTGCCGGTCAAGCAGCTCGGCGACCTTGGCGGCAGCGGCCATGGCTTCCTCTTCGGTGCAGCCACGCTCTACGGTCTTGGCCCGCAACGCCTGAATACGCTGGATCACCCGTTCGATCTCGGTCGCCGTGGACACACCATTTTCTGACGGGCTGGCGCCCAAGTGGGTCCAGCGCGTTCGCAATCGCCTGAAGAGATCAGCAGCGCTGGCCCGCATGGCACCGCGCGTAATATGACTGGCAATGGCAGCATCGGCGGCATCGAGCGCGTCGGCGTGTCTACCCATGCCCGCCCGTGCCCGCTGGACCAGGGTCTCGACCTGCAGATCGGCGATCCTCTCATAGGCCGCTTTCAGCTGCGTGCGTGCGTCGAAGTCCGCCTGAGCATAGAGCCCGCAGGCGTCAATGAGATTATCCACCGAGGCGAGCTGGCGGGCCGCCAGGACAAGATCGTCCATCTGTCCTGTCGCGCCGTCGTCGATCCAGCGAAGCGCGAGATATTCAACGTCACTGAACTCGATTTCGCCATCCAGTACGGCATTGACGAGCGATGCCATGTCCAGATCGGCGCTCAACTGGGGCATGGGCAGAAACCCGCGCCGGGCCACATCGCGGTAGAGATTGGCAACCAGGCGGTGACCGAGATGACGACCGCTGCGCGCGAAGTCCAGTGCTGTGTCGAGGTTCTTCTGGTCCAACGCAAATAACGGCGAGATCAGCACGTGACGGCCACTTGCCAGGGGACAAAGTCGCATCGCAGCTGGATATCCCACCGCTTCGGGAGCGATGCGCGCATCCAGAAGGCAAAGGCTCTCGGCGGTGACGAGATCCTCGAGCTGCACCTCATTGGGTCCGCGCCGGCCAACAATCCTGACCAGGCGAAACTGTGCACCGGCGAGCGCCTCGTGCGCCTGGCGGTCCACCTGGGTTTGCGGCTGGCTCTTCTTCAGATGCCGATCGACCGCCGTAAGGGCGCTCGCCGATGGCGTGAACAGCTCCATATCGGAGGCCATGGTCATGAGACATATCTGGGCCTCTTCGCTCTCGGGCGGCTCTGCATGGCCGGCGAGCCATCGCCGCACGATCCTTTGGACCCTTCCCATGGGCGCAAAGTGCTCGATCAGATCCTCAACCATTCGACCGATCGCCTCCAGAATCTCATAGTCCGCGTCGATGTCGCCGCTGGCTTGGGAGGCACGCATCACGGAAGCTCCTGATCCACAAGGTGGAGATTTCATGTGCCAGGATCAGGCCACGATTCTGGTCCGACCCGAAAGGGCTGGTGTTCCCGCGACGCCGCATCGCGGAAGGCAGGAAGAGCGTCCCGATGAAGCGGACCCAGTCGACGACATGCCACATGAAGACCCGCGGTATCACCGCAATCTCCGCCTTTCAGGGCGCGGAGGAGGTCGGAGCGGGGATCATCTCTTTGAGCAACTGCGGAACGTCATTGGTCCTGATCAGCACTGCACCCGGTTCATCGACCGGCCAGGACAAATATTTGGCACGTGCCAGCCCTTCGACTTTCGACCGGTTCTTCAGGACAGTCTCGATGAGGCCCTTTTGGCCGAGCCCGTTCGTGCCGAAATGATCGTCCAGCGCTTCGCGGCTGATCGCGCAGGAAACGATGTGGCCGCGTGCAGTGCCACGGAAGATCGCCACATCGCGGCTGAAGTCGTAGTGTACGGGCGGACTATTGAACGTCAGGTCGAGACCTGGAATCGTCGAGCGCCGGCGATCAATAATCTTGAGTAGCCAATCGCGGCCGACGCCGCCCACAGAGGCGAGACCTTGGTCGAGCAGCGCGCGCCAGGTGGGTCCCCGTGCATAGGCTTCCTGCCAAGCACGTCTCAGTTCGTCCGGCCTTTTTTGACCGAGGATCTTTAAGAGCACGTCGGCCTGTTGGAGATCCTTATCTCGTTTCGCTACGCCTGCTGCGCGTCTGCCTGAAACAATCAGTTTGTGAATCGCGTAGCGCGCCGGCGAGGGGACCAGGACCGCAATGCCAGCTTTGTGGAGGATCACGGCATGTTCGGGCTCATGGATGAGAAAGTCGAGAAACTGTAGCGGCTGCGCATCCGT
>JAGWRJ010000390.1 GCA_028869725.1 Alphaproteobacteria bacterium
CTATACGCTCGAATCCTATGTGCGCGAGGATCTTGCAAAGGGCAGCCTGGTGGCCTTGCTGTCGGACTGGGCGCCGCAGCCGCAGACCTATTATCTCTATTACCCGAAGCGTCAGCAGCAGCCCGTGCCGCTTTCCGTGTTCATGGCGTTTCTGGAAAGCGCTCGGGACGGTAAAGCGGGGCCACCAGCTTGAGTGCCAAGCGCATAGGCGCAAGAGTCAAAGCGCGCCGTGGTCGACGCGACGGGTACCTGCTTTGTGGTTCTCGTAGAGGGCGGGGCGGGCATGCGGCTGGGGTGGTCGTGGGGGTGGACCATTTTACGATAAGTCGGAAAACGGTCCTTGACGCCTCGTCCGCGATTGTACGACCAAATGCTCGAAGATCATCTCGCGCAGCATCGCCAAATGGCGTTTGCCAGTGGATCTCGGCAGCTGGCACGGAAGGGCGCGTGGAGGCTTGTCTCTGGGGCTTTGATCAGCACCGACGGAACCAGTGTCCTGCGCTGGTTCTGACGTCAACTACGTGCTCTTTTGTGGTGTTCCGGCGCGCCTAAACCTGTCGCAACTGCGGACCAGATCTGCCGGCGGCGCCATTGCTCCCAAAGGCTTAGAATGCGTTGCCCGGAAAGTTGGCGAGAGAACCGGTCCTGGGGGCTTGAACGTCGGGGCGTAAAGGGGATAGTGCGCGCCAGCCGGCCGTTCCTTGTCTGCGGACCTGGCAACACTGGCTCATGTAACGATGTGATCGGAGCGGATATGAAGATCGCCGGCCGTCCTTACCGTACCATTTGGCTGCGGCCCGACGGCGCCATTGAGGTCATCGACCAGGCCCGGCTGCCCCATGAATTCGTCACCGAGGTCCTTAACTCGGCCGCTGACTGTGCACGGGCGATCAAGACCATGGTGGTGCGTGGGGCTCCCCTGATCGGAGCGACTGCGGCCTATGGTGTTGCCCTTGCCATGCGCGCCGATGCCAGCGACGCGGCACTGACGGCTGCCATCGCCATGCTGGGCGCAACGAGGCCCACGGCCGTCAATCTGCACTGGGCGCTGCGTCGGATGGAACGGGCTCTATCAAGGCTTCCTGTGTCAGCGCGGGCGGACGCCGCCTTTGTCGAGGCAGCAGCCATCTGCGATGAGGATGTCGAGGTCTGTCGACGCATCGGTGTCCACGGGCTTGCCTGTCTCAAAGCGGCCGCCGCCACGAAGTCGGCGGGGCCTCTCAATGTCCTGACGCACTGCAATGCTGGCTGGCTTGCCACTGTCGACTGGGGCACTGCCCTTGCGCCGATCTATATGGCGCATGATGCAGGGCTTGGCGTTCATGTGTGGGTCGATGAGACCCGGCCGCGCAACCAGGGCGCCTCGCTGACAGCCTACGAGCTCGGCGCTCATGGCGTCCCGCACACCATTATCGCCGACAATGCCGGCGGGCACCTGATGCAGCACGGCAAGGTTGATCTGTGCATCGTCGGTACCGACCGGGTAACGCGCAATGGCGATGTCGCCAACAAGATCGGTACCTACCTGAAAGCGCTCGCGGCCAAAGACAATGACGTGCCCTTCTATGTGGCGCTGCCCAGTTCAACCATCGACTGGCAGCTGGCCTCTGGTCGCGACATCCCGATCGAGGAACGCAGCGCCGACGAACTCCTTCAGATGACCGGGCGCCTCGCCAATGGCGACATTGCCCGTGTCGCGATTGCCGCTCCCGGGTCACCCGGCGCCAATCCCGCCTTTGACGTGACCCCGGCTCGCCTGATCAGCGCCTTCATTACCGAACGTGGCGTCTGTGCGGCAAGCGAAGAGGGCCTGAAGAGTCTCTTTCCCAAAGAATCGGAGTGAACATGAAATCCCGCTGGTCCGACGCCGATGCGAAGGCGATGATTGCCCACTATGCCAAAGCGGGCGTGAGCGAGGATCTGGCCTTGCGTGTCTACACCACGCGCCTTCTGGGCAGCGATCCCAAACTCGTGCTGCATGGCGGAGGCAATACCTCGGTCAAGACCACCCTCCATGACATGCTGGGCGATGCCGTGGAGGTACTCTGCGTCAAGGGGTCAGGCTGGGACATGGGCAATATCGAGCCTGCTGGTCTGCCGGCCGTGCGCCTTGCCCCGCTACGGCGCCTAAAGGCGCTCGAACGGCTCTGCGATGCCGATATGGTTGCCTTCCAAAGGCTCAATCTGCTGGATCCCGCCGCTCCCAATCCCAGTGTCGAAACGTTGCTTCACGCCTTCCTGCCGCACAAGTTCATTGACCACACGCATTCGACAGCGGTCCTGGC
>JAGWRJ010000391.1 GCA_028869725.1 Alphaproteobacteria bacterium
GTCACGGCGCTGGGCTTGCTGCCGCTGGCGATCGGCGCGCATCTTCCGGGTCAGGAGATCGAAGGGCCGATGGCCATCGTGATCCTCGGCGGCTTGTTCAGTTCGACCGCGCTGACTCTGCTGGTGCTGCCGACCCTGGCGTTGCGCTTCGCGCGGTTCGAGGTGGCGGAGCAGTGGGGCGCCGCCGCGGCACAATCGTCGACGCCATGACGGCTGCAACCGTGTCTTGAATGGCGCCCACCATTCTGAACTTGTCGGGCTACCGGGTGGTTGGTGTTCGGGAGGCCGAGCGCGAGTACCACGTCAAGGCCGAGACGACCGCACCGGAGGGGGCCAATGCCAAGCCGGCCGCAGCGGGGAGACGGTCGGTCACGGCCGCGTCGAGATCCTGGTCCACGACCCGCCGGTGCATGGCAAGCAGGTCGGCCTCTACGTGGACGCCAGGCAGCGGCGCCGCCAGGGCTGCGGCAAGACCCTCATGGAGACGCTGCCCGGGGTCAACGACGCTAGGCGCATGACTCAGCGCCTGGTCCGGTGGGTCGGCGAGCGGTCGCTGCGCCACTCCTTCACCAGCATCGCCAAGGAGATCGGCGTCGCGGAGGGGACGATCCGCAACGTCTTCGCGGACCATGTGGCGGAGCTTGAGCGCACGATCGAGTTCCAGACCCCGCAATGGATGGGCATCGACGAGATCCACATCATCTGTCGGCCCCGGGCGGTGTTCTCGAACCTGAAGAACAACACCGCCGTCAACCAGCTACCCGACCGTGACAGAAAGGCTATCGCCCGGTATCTCGCCGGCCTGCCGGGCCGAGAGGACGTGCGGTACGTGGCGATCGACATGTGGGTGCCGTACCGCGAGGCTGTGCGCGAGGTGCTGCCCGATGCCATCGTGGTCGTGGACAAGTTCCACGTCCAGCGACTGGGCAACATGGCCCTCGACGAATTCCGCCGGTCGCTGGGCCGCGCCGACAAAGCCGACCCGGCACGCAGGAAGGCGGCCGGCGTGAAGAAGGACCTGGCCCTGTTCCGCAAGCGCGAGCACGACCTCAACGACCGCGAGCGCCTGCTGCTCTCCGGCTGGCTGAACAACATCCCCGAGCTCGCCGAGGCGTATCGGCTGAAAGAGTCCCACTTCGACATCTACGAAGCCGGCAGCCAGGCCGAAGCCGCCGCCCGATACGACGCCTGGGCCACGAGCGTCTAACCGGAACACAGGGCCGCCTTCGCCCCGGCCTTGTCGGCCTGGAGGAACTGGCAGCCGCAGATCCTGGCCTACTTCGACCACTGCATCACCAACGCCTTCACCGAGAGTCTGAACAGCCTGATCCGCTCCATCAACCGGTGCGGCCGTTGCCACAGCTTCGAGGTGCTGCGCGCCCTGGTCCTGTACTCCAAGGGTGCGCATCGGATCGAGACCAAACACAGATCCTTCGCCAAGCAGAGCTGGGACAAAGAGACCTTCGACCGAGCGCCACCCACCGAGTTCGCCTACACGGGGATGGTGGGCTGGGCGGGGATCGAATCCGACGGCGGCAAACGAGGCGCCCTGGTGCAGGTGGTGGACTGGACCAATCAGGACAACGACTGGCTGGTGGTCAACCAGTTCGCGGTCAAGGGCAAGCTGCCGGTACGCCCGGACATGGTGGCGTTCCTCAACGGTCTGCCGGTCGGCGTCATAGAACTGAAGAACCCGGCCGACCTCAATGCCGACGTGCGTGCGGCGTTCCGCCAGGTGACCAACTACCAAAACGAGGTGCCACAGCTTTTCGAGCCCTCCGCAGTCAACGTCATCTCGGATGGTGCGGTGGCGCGCGTGGGCTCCATCACGGCTGATTTCGACCGCTACGCGCCGTGGCGGTTGGCCGAGGGCTTCGATTCCAAAGGCAAGCTCGAACTCGAAATCCTGGTGCGCGGCCTGTTTCGGCAGGACACCTTTCTCGCCTACTTGCGTGACTTCATCCTGTTTCAGCAGGAGAGCGGCAAGACCTTCAAGATCGTTGCGGGCTACCACCAGATGCGCGGCACGCTCAAAGCCGTGCAGCGGGCCAAGGATGCCCTGCGCAGCGCCGATGGACTGGGTGGTACGGTCTGGTTCACCCAAGGCTCGGGCAAGAGCTTCCTGGCCCTGTTCTACGTCGCCATGCTGCAGGAAGCGCCCGAGTTCCAGAATCCGACCTTCGTCATGGTCACGGATCGCAACGACCTCGACGGCCAGCTTTACGAGACATTCGATGCGGCCTACGACAAGCTCCGCACCAAGCCCGTACAGATCGACAGCCACGATGATCTGCGCGCCAAGCTGGGCGAACAGCCCGCCGGCGGCATCTTTTTCACGACCATCCAGAAGTTCAAGCCCAAGGTGCAGGGGAAGCGCCTAGAGCCCATCTCCACGCGCCGCAACCTGGTCGTGATCTGTGACGAGGCCCACCGCACCCAGTACGGCTTCAAGGCCGTGGTGGACAGCAAGACCGGCATCACCCGGTATGGCCTGGCCACACACCTGCGTGATGCTTTTCCGCATGCCGTGTTCATGGGCATGACCGGCACGCCGACATCCGCCGAAGACCGCGACACCCAGGGTGTGTTCGGCGACTTTGTGGACATCTACGACGTGGCCGACTCCCAGGAGGACAAGACCACCGTCCCGATCCTTTACGAGGCCCGCGTCATCGACCTGGCCTACAACGAGCAGATCGACAGCGACTTGGACGCCGACCTGGAGGCGCTGCTGGACGACGACCAGGATGACAGCGTGCATGACCGCGCCGTGTCGCGGCTCACCCGGCTGGAGTCGGTGGCCATGGCCGAGAACCGGCTGGGGCGGCTGGCGGGGGATCTGGTCAACCACTGGGAGAAACGGCTGGACTCGCTCGATGGCAAGGGCATGATCGTGGCGATCTCCCGCAAGGCGGCCGTCGCGCTTTATGACGAGATCATCCAACTGCGCCCGGAGTGGCACAACTCCGATCTCACCAAGGGCGTGATCAAGATTGTGATGACCAGCCCGGCGTCCGACCCGCCGGAACTGCGCGCCCACGCCCTGAGCGCGGCGCAGAAGAAGACCCTGGAAAAGCGCCTCAAAGACCCCGGCGATGCGCTCAAGCTGGTCATTGTGCGCGATATGTGGCTCACTGGCTTCGACGCCCCCTCGCTGCACACCCTCTATGTCGACAAGCCCATGAAGGGGCACGGCTTGATGCAGGCCATCGCCCGCGTGAACCGCGTCTGGCGCGACAAGCCGGGTGGCCTGGTGGTGGACTACATCGGCATCGGCCCGGAGCTGCGGCTGGCGATTGCCGAGTACGCCAACCTCACCAAGACGACCGAGCCTCCCGTCGATTTCATCGACAACGCGGTGCCGGTGTTGCTCGACACCGTGGATGTGATCCGTGGCATGTACCACGGCTTCGACTACTCCAGCTTCCGGCAGTCGCCCCAGGCCATGCTGTCCATCCTCGCCCCGGCGATGGATCACATTGCAGGTTTCGATGCCGAAGACGACGGCCACGGTCGCAACCGGGGGATCAAGCGCTACCTGGACCAGGCCACCAAGCTGGCCAGGCTGCAAGCCCTGTGCGGCACACACCCGGAAGCGCTCGCCCTGCGCGAGGAGATGGCCTTCTTCCTGGCCATCCGCAGCATGCTGGCGAAGAGCACGCGCACCGGCTCGGAAACAACCCAAATTGAGCGCGAAGCGGCGATGCGTCAATTGGTGTCCAAGGCCATTGTGGTGGGCGAGGTCACCGACGTCTACAAGAGCATGGGCCTGGACAAGCCCAATATCTCTGTGCTGGATGAGCGTTTCCTGGGCGACATTGCGCAATCGCCACAGCGCAACCTGGCTGCCGAACTGTTGCAGCGGCTGATCGATGACGAAATCAAGGCGCGCGGACGGCGCAACGTCACGCAGCAGGCACTGTTCACGGCCAAGTTGGAAGAGGCCATCGCCCGCTACCGATCCCGCGCCCTGACCACGGTGCAGGTGATCGAAGAACTGCTCAAGCTGGCGCACGAGTTGAACGCGGCCAAGCCGCCGGAGGGTATGACGGAAGACGAATTCGCCTTCTACCAGGCCCTGGCGCAGAACGAATCGGCGGTGCAGATCATGGGTGACCCGGTCCTACGGGCCTTGGCACACGAGCTGACCGACAAGCTGCGCAAGTCCGCCACCGTGGACTGGAACAAGCGGGAAAGCGCCCGCCAGCGCATGCGCGTGCTGGTCAAGGTGCTGCTGGGCAAGTACCGCTATCCGCCCGACAAGCAGACTGAGGCCATCGACAAGGTCATTGAGCAGGCGGAATTGTTCGCGGATGAGTGGGCGATCGACAGTGAGTGACGCAAAGCCGCTGGTAACGTACACCCTGAGCGGTGTGCGCAAGGCCGTCGGGCATGGCGCAACAGAACCGGAGATCGGCGACGTGGCCGCCATCATCAAGCAAGACGGTCGGGAGTCTCGTGCGCAGATCTACAGCGAATACGTCGCGGGCAAACTTGCCTCGATGGTCGGGATCACTGTCGCGGCTGGCGTTCTCGTCGCGCACGCCGCAGGATTGCGTTACGCAAGCCTCAAGGTGGCTGAGGTCGGCTTCACCTTGACTGACATCGAGGCGGAGCATGCCGATGCGGTCGTCGCCCGGTATCCCGTCGAAGCCGCAAATCTAGCGGTGTTCGATGTCTGGATTGGCAACAGCGACCGTTCTGGCAATTTGCGCGCCAACCTTCAGGAATCGACTGACAACCTGATGATCGGACTCGACCACGGTGGCAGCCTGCTCAGCGTCGGCGACAGTATCGACGCTGCGCTTCAACGCCTACGGCGGGAAGATTTTCCGCGAGGACACATGTTCGCCAAGCGGCTCGACCGACGACTGGCCGATGCTATGGTCACACGGATCATGCGCGTCAGCGACGAAGCTGTTCAGGATGCGTGCGTACTCGGCGAGACGCTCGGTTCGGTCATCCTGCCGGATCAGGCCGATCTGGCTGATGCGCTCATCTGGCGACGGGACGAACTTCCAGGCATTGTGGACCGACTGCTTTTTGGGTGACGCTTCCTCGGATGCGCTTATTCGACGAAAATGGGAACCCGACGGACCCTCAAGTGACGGGAGTGAATGCGATGACGACAAGCAAGAAAGAAGCGACGCTTGCCAGCAAAATCTTGCGCAAACCGGGAAGCACGCCCGCGCAGAAGTCGGTTGCTGGGTCTGATCTCGCCCAGGCGAAGAAGAAGCCAGCCTCACCGCCGAAGAAGAAAAAGTAATGCTTTTGCCTGGCGGTCATGGCCTGTAGGTCGCAGGTCCGGGCAACGCATCCTGAACCGGCCACTGCGCGGCCATCCAGCGCTTTTGCCCAGGCGTCAGCCGCTTGATCGTGCGCTCCAGCTTGCTGGCTTCGGAGCGGTCTCTGCAGGGCTTGGCAGCGATCATGCGCGATGGCTTGTTCAGCCGCGTGAACATTGCACCTTTGCCGGTCGCATGCTTGCGGAACCGTTCGGCGAGGTCGGGTGTGATGCCGGTGTACAGCCTGCCGTTCTCGCATTCGAGCAAGTAAACGAACCAGACCTGACTACTCTGTCCGTTCACCGCGGATGACCTCGTTACGGCTTTCAACCATCGCGGGATCGACGGTCATGTGCAGATCCCACTCGAAGACTTTCTCCACGTAGGCCAGCGTCGGCAGCGATACACCCAGAACGCGATGAAGTGCTCCACGGTCGGTGATTCCCGACCGGATCAAGTTGGCGACGGCGCCAAGCCGCAGGGGACGAAGCAGCACTTCGACCGCCTGGCGAACCTTTCGGCCAAGATACGCTGGCGAGTACCGGAAAAGGCGGGTGTCCGAGAGCGCGTCATCGTCGACGACCTTGGGCGCAAGTTGTATGAGGTAACGGGTCGTCATTGGATCCAGCGGGGTCCATTGCTCTGCGAAGAGCGCTTCGACTTTGCCATCTCGCTTGCGGAAATTGCCATACGTCAGTTCGGCACTGCGGGTGGGAGTCTGCGCGAACAGGGCGAGAAATAGACCGGCGACGATGGCCTGCGAATCGGAGCAACCAATCAAGCGTTTGAGCGCCGCAGGAATTTCGGCGATCGGCATCACCGCTTCAGCCGGTGGCTTCGGACGCAGTTTCGGACGAACAAAGCGCTGCGTTAGCCGGAAGTTCTGGCGAATGAACTGCAAAAACGTGTAGGCGCGAGCCGCAGCCCAGCGGTCGGTTGCGCTGAGGTAGTCGTCGAGGTGATGCTGCGCGACTTGCGGCCACTGCTGGAGCCCCTTGCCGGCGAGGAATTCACAAAACGCACGCGCATCATGTCCGCGCTTGTGCACGGTATTGGGGCTATAGCGGTGGCCGTGCCGGTGCTTGATCTCGGCAATTCGGTGCGTCTTTTCCACGAACAGCGTAACGCCGCGCTCGAAATCCTCCGGCAGCATGATCGCGGGCCGCTCACGCTTCTCTTTCTTTGTTTGAGCGGCCGCGTCGTCGTGCTGACGAAGCTGTTCCAGGATGTTCTCAAGGTGGGCGCGCATTGTGGACTGAGCGGCCAGCCGTTCCGCGAAGAGATGCACAGCGTGTGGTCGGAAGTCGCGCTGGAGCTCCTCGACCTGTTCCATGGTCAGTTGACCACCCTGCGTCAGTTCAAGAACCCGAGTCGTGATGGCTAACCGTAGGCGATGCGACGATTCGGTCCGCGCCGATCGCTGCAGGTAGGACGGCACCGACGCCAAGAGGTCATGCGCATAGGGGTGGTCGGAGTTCTGCCAGCATTCTCGCGGCAAAGCGCCGACCACGTTCCCGCAAATCGATAGGCAATTGTGGCGCCGATCGTCGTGCTGCACCGGGGCTGTGAATGACCCTCCGCACACGTTGCAGGTGCGCTTACGCGCGCGCTGAGCAGCGCACGGCGTCGGGCTCTCTTCAGGATTTGCCATACGGGAACAGCGTGACCTTTGGACCGGTGTCGGCATCCGCCACCTTGTTCTTGGTGCCGACGGGTTTGGCCTTGGCCTCGGGCTTGCCAGGCGTACGCGCGGCTGTAATCGGTGATGCTGGCATGACACGAGTAGCCGGCGCCACGCTCACGACGTGATCGGCGTCGGCGCGGAGTTGTGCCTGCTCGTAGCGAACGATGGCATGCCGTGGAAACACCAGGGTCGGGTCCAGCTCTTCATCTGCGGCAAGATCGACCGTGATGTCATACAGATCGTCGGGCATGCATTGCAGGACATTGCACGCCGCGCTCACAAAGCGTAGATCCGTCGCCGGCATATCCTCCTTCTCAAAGCGAGATGCATGCGAGCTCGACATGGCGAAGCCCGCCTCTGTCATACGACGACCGAACTCGCTCGCACTGCGCAGGCCACGCATGCGGATGAGGACGGCCAGCCGGTTCTTAAGCGTCACCTTCATCGAGGAGCCCTTCGGTCATAGCGTTGATGGCGTTGGTCAGATTGGTCACACCGGTTTCGATTTCGTTGCCGACATGTTCGGGATTCTGGTGATAGTAGGTTCCCAGGGTGGTCGTGAGATTCTCATGCCCGAGTTGGCGTTGCAGCGCCTCCGGGCCGATCACGTTGGCCATCTGCGTCCCATACGTGTGACGAAGAATGTGGGGCGTGACGCGCACGGGAATGCCAGCGTTTGCTGCCACGCGACCAAGCATGCGCCGCACTTGCTCAGTACAGATCGCGCCACCTCTTTCGGAGAGAAACAACAGGCTGGGTTCGCTTGAAGTGGCGCGCAAAAAGGCGGGGCGCACGTCATCGAGGTACCAGTCCATCACCTCTCGAATCGACGGAAGGTACAACCGCACGACACGCGACTTGCGCCCCTTGCCCCGGACCACAGTCATCAGGGCGTAGCCGCCAAACTGCGGATGCTTATGGTCAGCCTGAAAGTCCGAGAGGTGCAGATGAACGAGTTCGTCCACCCGAACCCCCGTCATGAGCGTGACCATCACCATCACCTTGTCCCGCTGCAGTGGCTTGTACGACTTGGAGCCATGCAGCTTGGCGTCCCGGATCTCGGTGTCGAACTGCTCGATCAGCGCTTGGCATTGCTCCCCCGACAGGGGCAGGATCGCCTTCTTGCGCTCGTAGCGCTTGCGCCGGATCGGGATGGCGTTCTCGTCGTTGATGAACCGTTGCGGCTGGACCCCGAACTTCTGATGAATATCGTTCGATAGTCCGCGCGAGTCGAACACGAAATTTTGGAAGCCTCGCAGATACGTGATGTACGTCGCCTGCCGGCCCAGGCCAATCCCGTCCGTCGTGACCTTGTAGGCGATGAACTCGGCGAAGTCTGGCGGGGCCCAATCCCACGGCGGCAGGCAGGTCCAGCGCTGAAAGCCACGCACAGCGCCCATGGCGAGTTCGACCGTTTTGGCACCGAGAGCGCGGGTTCCGACGAGATGCTTCTCGAACAACGCGAAAAGTAGTTCCGAGTGTTCGACCTCCACCTTCGTCAGGGCGCGACCACGAGACCCACTAGGATGCGCAACGCTTGGGAATTCTGTGTCCCCTGACGTATTAGCATTCCCGATGCGGACGACGTTAGCCTTCATGCGACATAGTTTTGCATATTACGCAAAACTTCGCAAGATGGCGATCCAGTCGGCGGCCTCTTGCGTTGCCGTCGCGCCACTTGTGCCACAACCCCTTGATCCTGCAGGTAACTGGGTGAAAGCCCCCGCACGCCGCTCTGAGATGGGCTGTGATTACCTCCGATTCGCGCAGCAATCTTGCGCAATCAGGAGAACAATAGGTGGTATATGTTGGAATAAAAAAGCCCCGGATGCTTGCACCCGGGGCTTGATCAATAACGACAGAGTTCAGTCAGCGTCGGCAGCGAGTTGCGGGCGATCGACGAGTTCGACGTAAGCCATCGGCGCATTGTCGCCATCGCGGAATCCGCACTTGAGGATACGCAGATAGCCACCCGGCCGCGTGTTGTAACGCGGGCCAAGCTCGACAAACAGCTTGCCCACCGCCTGCTTGTCGCGCAGCCGCGCAAACGCGAGACGACGATTGGCAACGCCATCGATCTTGGCCA
>JAGWRJ010000392.1 GCA_028869725.1 Alphaproteobacteria bacterium
GCCCAAGATCGTGCTTCGGGTTGATCAGCACCAGCGCGACCGCGGCACAGCTTGCAATCAGGATGCCGCTATAGAAGAACCCGTTGCGAAAGCCTGCAGCCGCGCTCGGCGCCTGATCGACGACATGCCCTATGAGCCAGGGCGCGATCAGCCCGGTGGTAGTATAGAGCCCGCCACTGATGCCGAGGATCGCGCCGCGTTGCTGGGCGGGGACGATTTCACCGATGAGAGTTGGGCCGATCGCATAGGTTAGCCCGCAAAATCCCAGCGCAATGGCGGCCAGGGGCACGGGTGCGATGAGGCCTGAGGAACCTGACAGGAGCATCATGGCGCCGCCGGCGACGACGACAGGCCCGGCAGTCAGCGCGCCGCGGGACAGCCGTCGCGACACTCCCCGTTGTTCGAGGTGCTGACTGAAAAATCCCACAAGCGGAGCAAGAGCGATCTGCAGCAGCGGCGGAATGGCCACGACCCAGCCCGTTGTTATGGCCGAATAGCCGATGGCCTTGATGAAAAACGACGGAACCCAGATGATCCCGACCGCCACGGCCCAGTAGCCTGCGAAGCCCGCCAGCGTGACGCCGATAAATGTACGTGAGCTTAGGATCGTGCCATAGGGCACCCGATGTGTTCCAGGTGTCGGTGCTTGGGGCACTGCATCACCTGGGCCTTCCCGGGCGACGACAAGCCAAAGCGCCAGCCAGACAAATCCGATCACACCAAGCAAACCAAAGGCCACGTGCCAGGAATATTTGACGATGATCCAGGTGAGCAAAGGCGAGAGTACCGCAATACCGAGCGAGGATCCGATCGAGATGAGACTGGTGGGAAGCGCCCGGTGGCCGTCTGGATACCATTTATAGATGGCGTGCAACGCTACCGGAAAGGCGGGGCCTTCGCCTGCCCCCAGCACAATGCGGCTGACGATGAGCGTGTCGAGCGAGACCTGTGCGATCATGGGAAGTTGGGCGGCCGCCCAGATGAAGGCCATGACTGCGATCACGGCCTTGCTCGGCAGGCGGTTGCTGAGAATGCCGACTACCGCCGAGGAGAGCGAAAAGAGCAGAAAAAAGGCACTGCCAATGGCGCCGAACTGCGCATTGGAGATATGAAGCTCGGCGCTCATGAACACCGCCGACAAACCCATGACCGCTTTGTCGGCAAAATTGATGACCATGAAGAGCACGATCAGAATCAGGATCGCTCGCGCCCGCAACGCGCTTTGTGGGGCCCCGGCAAACGCAAGAGCTATCGGGTCGTCAAGCTCCCTCATTGGGGCGAAGCGTCCAGCCAGAGGTTGCGAAGATCGCGTTTGAGTATCTTGCCAATCGGACTGCGCGGTAGTTCGGGAACGGCCCGTACCCCGGCCAAACGCTGAGTTTTGCCAGCTCGTGCATTGGCGAAGGCCTGGACCTCTTCGACCGTACCGCCGTCGCGCAGGACCACGAAGGCGACCGGGGTTTCCCCCCAACGCGCGGATGGCACGCCGACCACGGCCGCCTCGGCGACCTTGGGATGCTGGCGCAGGATGTGCTCAAGGTCGCTGGGATAGATGTTGAACCCACCCGAAATGATCATGTCCTTCTTGCGGTCAATCAGTTCCAAAAACCCGTCGCCGTCAAAGCGGCCAATATCGCCGGTGCGGACAAATGCAAGTCCCTCAGGCGAGGTCCAGATGGCGGCGGCGGTTTCCGCTGGGCGGTTGTGATAGCCGCTCATCATGATCGCCGAACGGCCCACAATTTCGCCTGCCGATCCGCGCTCCAGTTCACGGCCATCCTCGTCAATGACGCGGATGTCATGACCGGGGGCCGGCGTTCCCACCGTGTGAAGCTTGTCGCGATGATGGTGAGCCGCAAGCAGGCAGCTGCCGCCGCCTTCGGTCATGCCGTAGATTTCGATCAGTCCACCAGGCCAGCGGTCGAGAACTTGTGCCTTAAGGGCGGCGGGAAAGGGCGCTGACGTACAAGTCTTGAGTACGAAGCTGGAAAGATCATAGGCGTCAAAATTGGGATGATCCATCAGCCGTGCGATCTGGACTGGCACCAGCATGGTATGGGTAACGCGATAGCGCCGGGCCAGTTCGAGATAGAGGGGCACGTTGAATTTCCCCATCAGAATCGCGGTGCCTCCCAACGCAAGGCTGGGCAGAAGGCTGACGAGGGTGGTGTTTGAATAAAGTGGTGTCGACAGCAAGGTGACCGATTGCGGCCCATAGCCAAAGGACATTCCCCGCACGATGTGTGCCTGACGCATCGCGTGGCTCTGGACAATACCCTTCGGAGTGCCCGTGGTCCCGGATGAGTAAATGATGTTGAACGGCATCGAAGGACTGATTGCGACGGGATGAGGGCGCTCGGTCTCGGGCACGAGCCAGCCGGAAAACTGCGATCCGAGCACAATCATGCCTGTCATTGCAGGCAGTTGCACTTGGCCGAGGGTCTCGGCGCAGAGGGCGTCGACGAAGAGATGCCTGGCGCCGCAATCGGCAATCATACGGGCGAGGCTGTCCCGCGCCGACGATGCGGGAAGTGGGACGACCACCAAGCCTGCGCGCAGGGCGCCCAGAAAGATTGCGATGTAGTCGAGTGAGGTCGACGCACAGAGCGCGATCGCATCGCCCGGAGCCAGGCCGTCGCGCTGAAAGCTTGCAGCGACCTGGTCCACGCGCTGGTCCAGCGCGCCAAAACTCAGCCTCTGCGCGTCATGGATCAGTGCGAGCGCTTCCGGACGGGCTTTTGCGGTAGCGCGGATCCGGTCGCACAGGCTGATGAAGGCGTCGCTGACCATCGTGAATCCCTGTGCTTCTTCTGCCCTGCCCCAGTCCCTGCGTCCGGGGGCGGCCTCCCGTCGGGGTTTGATCCCTATATCATTGAATCGTGAATGAACAACATCATCAAGCCTGCACCGGTGCTCACGCCCCAGGTGCCTGAGGGTGCTGCTGGCGGCGAGTGGTCCGGAGGGGGGATTGGCTCAAGACCCTGCCACGGCGCATAAAGTGCTTATTTTACGGCATATGTCTCCACTCTTTGCCGCGCATTGCGGGCTGGTGCGGGCCAGGCAGATCTGGCTCGATGCCTATTCTTATTGTTCATTGTAGATTGAATGAATGTTGACAGCCTGCACCGCCTCTGTCAGCTTGAAACCAGACCCGCACGCATTGGAGCGGGCACGATACGGCCGGAGGGGGGACAACATGCGGCGGTCATTGAGCATTTCCACATCCATGGCGGCACTTCTGTGCGTCAGTGCGGTTAAGGCGGCACCGGTCAAGGCGGTACCCGCCAAGGCGGCGCACGCAGTACCGGCGACCATGACTGGCAA
>JAGWRJ010000393.1 GCA_028869725.1 Alphaproteobacteria bacterium
ATGCCACTGCCGAAATGACGGCGCAGCTCCAGCACGCTGCCGCTGTCGCACAGCGTGTCGATGATCGCGCGTACGTCATAAACGCGAAGCCGGTTTTCCGGCACGAGATGACGCAGTGCGCGCTGGTCAGCGGCAGACCATTGCGTCAGGGTCCCCTGGAAAAAGGCGAGATATTTTCTGGCGGTGGCGGTGGCTTCCACCTCGTCATCAACCAGAACGTCGATCACGCCATTGGCCGCTTGAACCTCTGCCGGACCCACATCCTCGGGTCTGAACACGCCAAGGCCACCGCCCTCGATCATTGCTGGACCACCCATGCCAATTGATGAATTGCGAGTGGCGATGATGACGTCGCAGCAGCCAAGTAGCGCGGCGTTGCCGGCAAAGCAGAAGCCGGAATTGACCCCGACCAGGGGTACGAGGCCCGAAAGTTTGGCATATTGCTGGAACGTGGTGACGTTGAGGCCCCCGGCGCTCATCATGTCCGTGTCCCCCGGACGTCCGCCCCCGCCTTCAGTAAAAAATACGATCGGAAGACGCCAGTCGTGTGCCAGATGCAGCATCCGGTCCGTCTTCTGATGGTTGCGCATGCCCTGGGTCCCGGCGAGCACCGTGTAGTCATAGGACATGGCAATTACCCGTGACCGCGCATCATCGAAATATTGACCATTGACCCGTCCTAGACCGCAAACGAGCCCGTCAGCCGGGGTCTTCTCGATCAGCTCGCGCATCGGCCGCCGTCGCAGCTGGCCGGCGATGACGAGGCTGCCATATTCTGTGAAGCTGTCCGGATCGCACAGATCCTCGATGTTTTCGCGGGCGGTGCGCTGTCCAGTCTGCCTTCGGCGGGCAACGGCCTGCGGCCTTGCCGCATCCTGCGTCAACTCCTTGCGTGAAAAGAGTTCTTCGAGGTCCGGACGGATGCGATCAAGATCGGTTTCATCCGCCGCGCCTGCGTCCACATCTGCGAGCGCGGCCTCTTCGATATAGGCGAGCAAATCACCCTGAAACACGGTCTGCCCCGGCTCGACCAGAACGCCGCGCAAAAAGCCGCTCGCAGGTGCGAGCACGGGATGCTCCATTTTCATCGCTTCGAGAACCAGAACGGTCTGGCCCTTGAGCACTGCAGCATCGCGTTCGACACTCAACACCACGACGCTACCCTGAAGCGGCGCGCTGATGGCGGTCGTGCCGACAGGCGCGGTGTGGAGGCGGGCCTGCTGCGACTGCGCGGCAAAGAGGACAGCCAGAGGGTCGCTGGACGATGGCGGTGTTTCCTGTGGAACGGCTGCCAGTAATGCGCCCATGTGGGCGTCGACAAACTGGGTGTTGATGTGCAGATCGCGCACCATCGGATGGGCGAGCAGGGCCCGCAGGAAGGGCACATTGGTCGTCACGCCCTCGATGGTGAATTCGCGCAGTGCCCGCAGTGCCTTGGCGATCACGTCCTCAAATTTGCCGGAGCTACAGTGGACGATGAGTTTGGCAAGCAGGGAGTCATAGCGTGTACTGGTATGATAGCCAGTATAGCCCATGCCATCGACGCGCACACCTGGCCCTGCCGCCGGTTCATAGCGGGTGATCACGCCGCTTTCGGGACGGGCCGTACCGTCTGGCTGCATACTTTCCATATTGATACGGGCCTGCAAGGCTATGCCGGACGGGCTTACGTGCTCCTGAGCGTGCAGGCCCAGCTCGTGCAATCGCCGTCCCGAGGCGATCTCTAGCTGCAGGCGAACAAGGTCCAGCCCCAGGACTTCTTCAGTGACGGTGTGCTCGACCTGAAGGCGGGCATTCGCCTCGATGAATGCGAAGCGTTCCTGATCGGCCTGAACCAGAAACTCTATAGTGCCAAGGTTGCAGTACCGGGCCGCCCGTCCCAGACGCACGGCTGCATCCAGTATCTGCGCGCGCAGCGCCGTACCAAGCCCCAGCGCCGGAGCGATTTCGATCAGCTTCTGACGCTGGCGCTGAAGCGAGCATTCGCGGTCTCCGAGGTGCACAAGGTCGGTGCCATCACCGGCGATCTGGACCTCGATATGGCGGGCGTGCGGCAGAAACTCTTCCGCATAGAGCGCCGGATCGCCAAAAGCGGCCTGGGCCTCGGAGGCACAGCGCGCATAGGCCTCGGCCAGTTCGGCGCGGCTGCGTACCGGCCGCATGCCCCGGCCCCCGCCGCCGGCTACGGCCTTGAGCATGATTGCGCTTCCCGGACCGAGACTGTCCAGGAACGCTTCGGCGTCTTGGGGTGCCACGGGGCCAGTTCCTCGCAGAACCGGGACGTGGGCTTGCTGCGCCAGCGTACGGGCTCTGGCCTTGTCGCCGAACAGTGCCAACATTCCAGCCGTTGGTCCGACAAAGGTGAGGCCGGCATCGGCACAGGCTGCGGCCAAGGCGCTGTTTTCCGCCAGAAAGCCGTAGCCGGGATGAAGCCCATCGCAGCCGCTGTCGCGCGCCGCAGTGACCACAGCCGCGATATCGAGATAGGCTTTGGGGCCGGCTTCCGGTAGGGCAACTTTACGCTCTGCCAGGCGGACATGCAGACTGTCGGCTTCATCGCGTGCGTAGGCGGCGACCGTGGAGATCCCCATCTCGGTGGCGCTGCGCGCAATGCGCACGGCAATTTCGCCACGATTTGCAATGAACAGGGTGCGGATGACAGCCATGAGGGACCTTCCGGTAGCGGATCAGGCTCAGGTTAGGGGCAAGGGAAGGTCTCGCCAAGTCGGGCGGATCGCGGGA
>JAGWRJ010000394.1 GCA_028869725.1 Alphaproteobacteria bacterium
TTCCCCGGCGCCGACGAAATGGCCGAACGGTTGCGCCGCATGGTGCCTCCGCAGGCGCTTGGCGGCCCGTCGCCTGAAATGCTGAAGATGCAGCAGGAAATGCAGGCGATGCACCAAGCCATGACGGAAATGGTGCAGCGCGCTGCCGAAGAAAAGCTACGCCGCACCTCGACGGAACAGCAGAAGGGCATTGATGCGTATAAGGCGGAAACTGACCGCATCGAGGCTTTGAAAGAAATTGCGCCGGCAATTCTGTTGCCGCTGGTGCAGCAGGTGGTCGCGGAGGCATTACGCCAACCGCCGCCGCCTGAACCTTCCGCTCAGCAGTTGGGCATGGAACCGCTCGCCTCCGGTTGAGGCGCTTCGGCCATAACTAGGCCGCAACCTCTAGGAATACCATGACTGAAAATACCGACGTTGTAGCCCTCGAGGTTACGGACGCCGCTGCGGCTGAGCCTAACGACGCGCAGACAGCCGATGCGCCGCCCGCTGACGCATCAGCGCAGGGTGTCGAACCCAATCCGGCTGAACAGCCGCAACCGCAAAAAGCCCCGTGGTATAACCGACGCATTGCCGAAGAGGCAGAGCGCCGCCGCCGCGCCGAACAGGAACTTGCAGAACTACGAGCGCGTATGGAGCAGCAGCCGGAAGGCCAGCCGCCCGCGCAGGATATCGACCGTCTCGTTGAAGCCAAAGCCCGGCAGATTGCCGAACAGCAGGTGCTTCAGCAGAAGGCCGCGCAAGTTTACCAGGCGGGCAAGCAAGCATTCGGTGACTATGACACTGCCGTTCAGACGCTTTCGAGCGCGATGAGCGAAGCGGTGCAGCGTCCCGAGTTTCTTGATACCGTTTTTGATCTGCCAAACGGCCATGCGGTTATCCATCACCTCGGCACCGACTTGGAAGCGGCAAACGAGATTCTGTCTCTCCCGCCGCTCAAAATGGCTCGACGGCTTGAGAAGCTCGCCGATGCTCTCGAAGCCAAGAAAACCGCCCCGCGTCCTGCATCCGCCGCGCCGGAGCCTATTCGCCCGGTCGGCGCGTCCACTTCCGGCTCCAAGGATCAATCCAAATGGGGGCCGGCTGAATGGGACAAATACTATCAGGAGCGGCGCCAGAATCGGTAATCGCGCCCGCGATTTACCCCTGAAACGGGCGGCTTAGGCAACCGCTCTCGCACCGTCGCGATGACGGCGCATCCCTTAGATGGAGCCAAGAACCATGTCCGGTTCGATCACGAATACCTTCCTTAACCCAGATATGATCACGAAAAGGGCGCTTCCCCTTTTCGTCAACACCAACGCCTTCCTCAAAAACATCGACCGCCAGTATTCGGACCAATTCGCCCGCACTGGCGCGAAGATCGGCGACAATCTGCGTATCAGGCTGCCGTCCGACTTTACGGTTACCAGCGGCCCGTCGCTTTCGCCGCAGTCCATCACGCAGATCAACACCAACCTGACCGTCTCCAATCAGGAGCACGTCGATATCGTCATCACCAGCGCCGACTTGGCCCTGAAGGTGGAAGAGTTCGATGACCTGATCCTGAAGCCGGCGATGAACCGCCTCGCCGGTCAGGTCGCGTCGGACGTGATGAGCCTCGTCAACACGATCCCGAATGTGTCCGCTTACTTCTCCAGCGGCACTACGGTTGGCACGCCGAACCAGCGCGCGCTGGCCGGTGCCAAGGCGCAGCTTCTGAACAACTCCGCGACCGATGGCGACATGATAGCCGTTATGTCTCCCACTTCGATGGCGAACATCTCGTCCCAGTTTTCGGGCCTCTTCAACCCGACTGGCCGGATCAGCGAGATGTTCGATTCCGGCGAAGTCGTCGGGCCGGCATTCGGCATTCAGAAGTTCATGAACGACCAGCTTGTGCCCGTCGTGACCACGGGCGGCAATGGCGCGCTCCCGACGATCAACGGCTCGGGCCAGACCGGGACAACCCTGACCGTCACGGCGGCTACGAGCGGCGCTTCGCTCAACGTGGGTGACATCATCACGATTGCAGGCGTCAACGCCGTCAACCGCGTGACCCACACCTCAACCGGCCAGCTTCGCACGTTCGTTGTAACGGCGGCTTACACGGGCGGCACCGGGACCACTCTGTCCATCTACCCGGCGCTTACCCCGCTCGGGTCCGGCGGCGCGGACGCTCCGTTCGCGACCGTCAATACCTCGCCGGCCAGCGGCGCGCAGATTTCCGTTGTTCTCGCTGGTGGTCAGACCATCACCAAGAACTTCGTGATGAAGCGCAACGCCTTCACGCTCGCGACGGTCGATCTGCCCATGTATGACAAGGGCGTGGTGGACGCCGCGCGCGAAAACTACGACGGGATTTCGATGCGCTGCTTGCGGACCTATTACCCGCAGACGGACCAGCTCATCCTCCGTCTCGACGTGCTTTATGGTTACGCCGCCCTGCGCCCCGAATGGGCGTGTGTGGTGCCGGATATCGTCTAACGATGGACGATATTCGGCATCTGCTGCCGCGCCTCATAATTGAGGAGCGGGAATACCAGCACCGGGACTATCCAAAGTGGGTCAATGGCCCGCTTGGCCCGGTGGTGGTGCAGGACGCCGAGGAAGAGGCGCGCATTGTCGCGCCTCGACCGGCTCCCGAGGTTGTCACCGTGCGGCGTGGCCGCCCTCCCAAAGACAAATCTGAATGAGCGGCACAACCACTCAAACGATTGGCGACCTGGTTACGCTCGCGCTCAAGCTATCGGGCGCAGTGGCACAGGGCGAAACGCCGTCCGGTCAGGATGTGACGGATGCGCTCTCGCTCTGTAACCAGATGCTTGCGTCCTGGAACGCCAAACGATGGGATGTTTACGGGCTGCTTGATACTGGCATCGCTTGCACGGGTGCCAAATCATACACGGTCGGCACGAACGGGGATTTCGATATTCCGCGCCCCGATCGGCTGGAATCCGCCTATTTTGTGCAGACGAATGTCTCAACCTCTTACCCTGTATCCTATCCCCTGAGGCTGATCACAGCGTATGAGGATTACGCCCGAATTGCGGTGAAAGACCTCAATTCATGGGCGCGGTATGTGTTCTATGATGCGGCTTATCCTGTCGGGAACGTTTATTTCTGGCCAATCCCCGAGGCTGGCCTTTTTAATCTACACATTCTGACCAAGCAGGCGCTCCCGCAGTTCACGGGCCTGACGCAGATCGTGCAGATACCGCCTGATTACCAAGAGGCGATCCTTTACAATCTCGCTGCCAGGCTGGCGCCGCTTTATGGCATGAAGCCCGATCCGACGATCACCGCCATCGCGCAGGCTTCGCTTTCGACGCTCGCAAA
>JAGWRJ010000395.1 GCA_028869725.1 Alphaproteobacteria bacterium
CATCGACGGCGCATCGGAAAGGCTGATTCCTATTCTGATGACGGCGCTGGTGACGGCTCTCGGGCTGCTTCCACTCGCACTCCGCAGAAGCGCACCTGGGCAGGAGATCGAAGGTCCGCTAGCGATGGTCATCCTCGGCGGGCTGATCCCCTCAACTGCACTCAACCTGTTGGTACTGCCGACGCTGGCTTTGCGTTTGGACGGTTCGAAAAGCCCGCTCAGCAAACGGCCTGACGCATGGGTAGGTCTCAAGAACAAATCCGCTGTTGCCTTGATTGGCGGGACTCCCCGGCACCGAGGCAACAGCCGATCCATGCTCAACTATGGCAGGGTTAGAAATTCAGCTACATGAACGCAGACAGAGGTGGAAATGTGCAGGATTGGAACAGCCATGCACGTCCATTCTGCAAAGTTCTCCATTCTATAGCAGAAATTATCCCGACAATAAGCAGATTCTTGCCGCTCAAATCTTGAACTAAACGACTTCAAGAATTCCGAAGGAGTCTTATCATGTTAAGAGCTGATCTCTAATTGCTGACCACTGATTACTTGGGATTTCAAGGGCGGAGCCCTTGGCTAGGTTTCTGTATGTTTATGTTGGAAATGGGAGCAAAGGGTTTTAGTGCCAGTAACACCAGCGTCGCAGAGAAACGCCGATGAAAATTTTGATTTATGGCGCAGGCGTGATCGGGACGCTTTATGCGGCCAAGCTTCGCGATTGCGGTCACCAAGTTACCGTGCTCGCGCGCGGTGAGCGCCTCATGGAGATCCGCCGTTGTGGCCTTGTGCTGGAAAACGTCGTCAGCGGTGCACGGTCGACAACACAGGTGGACACAACTGAGCGGCTTGCCCCCGGCGACCCGTACGATGTCGCGCTGATCACGGTGAGGCGCGACCAATTGTTAGGCGTTATGCCGGAACTGAAAGCCAATCGGGGCGTCACCACGATGCTCTTCATGCTGAACAATCCTATCGGCTCCAGCGATCTAGCCCGCGCGCTCGGTCAAGATCGGGTGCTGCTCGGATTTCCCGGTGCAGGTGGAACGCTGGATGGACACGTCGTGCGTTACGCGTTGATCGCACAACAGCCGACGACGCTCGGAGAATTGAGCGGCCGACGAAGCGCGCGCCTGCGGGAGTTGGCTGCCGCATTCCGGGTAGCCGGGTTTGCGACCAAGATGTCCGGCGACATGGATGCGTGGCTGAAGACGCACGCCTTCTTTGTCACCGCCATCAGCGGCGCGATCTACCTGGCCGGTGGCGATTGTCACCGACTGTCGGAAAGCAACGCTGCCCTGGGCTTGATGATGAAGGGGGTGCGTGAGGGTTTCGCCGCTGTTCGCGCGCTTGGTCTGACCGTGACGCCTTTCCCACTGAGAGTGCTCTTTACGTGGCTGCCGCCAAGATTCGCCGTCTACTATTGGCGGCACTTTTTCGCGTCGAAAATGGCGGACCACATTTTCGGCCGCCATGCTCGTTCCGCTTCACATGAGATGCGCGCGCTAGCGGACGACTGTCGAACCATGCTCGACCGGAGCGGTGTCGAAGCTCCGGCGCTTCATCAGCTTTATCGTGCGATCGACGCCCATGCAAAGCACAATTGACGCCCGCTCACGGGATGTCGTCCGTCCGCGCACCCGTCATCGCCTAGCGCGGAATACCACGCTATGCCGAGCGTCCTGTCGTTCCCGGCTAAGGTGCGCAGGAAGGCGAACTTCAGATCGTCACTGACGTTGCCGGCATAGAGCGGTCGCGCAATGCCGATCAGCACTTGGGCAAAGTCGGCGAAGATACGCCAGTCGCGCGACTCATTGGGGTCGGCCAGAGTGGAGCGGGCTACACTGGAACCAAAGCCCATGTGGTACACCTTGCCGCCCACCGCGCCGAGGCAAGCTTTTATGTCGCGCAGGCTCTCGCGATAAGTCAGTTGGGCGAAGGCCATAGCCAGGAACTGCTGCCAGCAGGTGAGCTTCTTTGCATACCGGTCGCCGCCGTAACGGGCCACGCATTTCTGAAACTCTTTGTAGGACAGATGTTCGGTCAGTTGCGAAAACACGGTGCGGTCGGAGTTCATGCCGCATTCTTGCAGCCAAGGCACACCGCACGAACTTCCCCGCGCACGGTGAAGCGAAATTCATATCGTTCCCACCGAAAATGCGCTCTATCTATCTATAGATCAATGCATTACGTCAACTCTTGAAAGTTTTTCCCGGACAGCGATGAGCAGAAATGGCGGGGATAAGGGTATTCTTACTGCGGGGCGGGCACGCGCCGCCCTGGGGTGTGGAAACCCCTGGTACTACGAAGGCACGCCGTAAGGCGTGGATTGATCTCCCTTGACTTTGGGTCGGGGAGCCTGTGACGTATGTCCAGGCACCCGATGCTAAAGGTCACAGGAGCCG
>JAGWRJ010000396.1 GCA_028869725.1 Alphaproteobacteria bacterium
GCATTCGCGGTGACAGCAACCGCATCCCCGCCTGCGGTGACCTCGTCGTCCCGCATCTTCAGACGCTGGGCGACGACTGAGGTCAGCGGCGCCACGTCCTGAACATCTACTGTCTGGAGTTGCTCCACCCATCCCAGGATCGTGTTCAGCTCCGCCACCATCGGATCGACCCGATCTTCCTCAAGGGCGATGCGGGCAAGCCGGGCGACCCGCAGCACGGTTTTTCGATCGACGGACATGGGCCTGTCTCTCTGCTAGAATGCGGCTCTTGCTACCAACCAATGGGGCGGGCTGGCAAGCGACCGACACCGAGCCAATGAGGGGCCGATGGGCTTTGCCATAACCGGGATCGATCATGTACAGATCTCGGCGCCACGCGCCCTCGAAGCGCAGATGATCTCATTCTACCGCGACATCCTCGGCCTGACCCCTGTTGTCAAGCCGGAGGAACTGCGCGCACGGGGTGGCGCCTGGTTTCAGGTAGGCGCGCTGCAGCTACATATCGGTCTGGATCCGGATCAAGGCCCGTTACCCCGATCCAAACGGCATGTCTGCCTTTTGACCAATGACCTTGCCGCGGCCAGGCGCGCGGCGCAGCGCGCCGGACTTGCCATCGAGGAGGAGAGCCAGGCCGAGGGGCTGACGCGCTTCTTTCTGCGCGACCCGGCAGGCAACCGTCTGGAGATCGGGTCACGCAATTGAGATCCCAGACGAGCACGGCTTTAATGACGAGCCGGCCCGCCGACGTCGCGAATTTGGCCTTGGAGCCAAGCTGTGGCATAGCCTGACCCGATTTTGGTGGTTGGTGGCGCACGCGGTCCGCAGGCGATGATCTTCAACACTCTTGCGGAATTCAAATCCGCCCTTCCTCATGGCACGCGCCTCGTCGGGCTGGATCTTGGCGAGAAGACCATTGGCCTTGCACTGTCCGATAGTCTGCGCCTGATCGCGTCAGCCCGGACCAATCTCAAGCGGGCCAAATTTGCGGCCAATGCCGTACAGATCGAGCAGGTCATTGCGCAGGAACAGGCCGGCGGACTGGTCATCGGCCTGCCCCTTAACATGGACGGATCCAGTGGCGCTGCGGCACAGTCCGCTCGCGCCTTCGCCCGCAATTTTGCCGCCCGCAGCCCGCTGCCAATTTTGCTCTGGGACGAACGCCTTTCGACTGCCGCGGTGACGCGCACGCTTCTTGCTGCTGACGCCAGCCGTCAGCGTCGTCGCGAAGTCGTCGACAAGATGGCGGCAGCCTACATTCTTCAAGGAGCGCTGGACGCCATGCGGAATCTTCCGTGAGTGCGGTTTTTGCGGCCCTGGCGCCAGTAGTCCTTCTGATTGCGATTGCCGGGGTTCTGCATCGTACGGGCTTTCTGCCGGAAGCTGCATGGCGTGGCATGGAGCGGGCCACCTATTACGTGTTCTTCCCGGCCTTTCTGTTTCAGTCTCTGGCAGAAGCTGATTTTCGCGGTTTTCAGGTTTGGCCTCTGGCGGCGGCGCTTTTGAGTGCCATCGCGGTCATGGCGTGCCTTCTTGCGCTTGTGCGCCGTTTCATGCGGCTCGACGGCCCTGCGTATTCGAGCGTCTATCAAGGCGCGATCCGCTGGAACAGCTTCGTCGCCATTGTCCTGCTCAAGCAGCTTTACGGCCAGACCGGAACCACGCTGGCTGCGGTCGCCTTCGCCGCGATCGTACCAGTCGTGAATACGCTGTCGGTATATGTACTATCCCGGCACGCCGGACCGGATGGCCGGCTCAGCCTGGCCATCAAGGCGGTGGCCCGTAATCCTTTGATCCTTGCCTGTCTTGCCGGGGTGCTCTGGCAGCTCGGTGGTCTGCCGGTGCCGCATGCCATTCACACCACATTGACGCTGATGGGACGGACCGCCCTCGTGCTGGGTCTTTTCACCATTGGAGCGGCCCTCGATTTCTCGCACCTGCGCGCCAGCCCGAGGCTTCTCGCCCTTGTCGGCACGCTCAAGCTCCTGATTATGCCGGTGCTCATGGCCACGTTCTGCACATTATATAATGTACAGGGCCCGGCGCGAACCGTGGCCGTCGTCGCCGGAGCTGTCCCGACCGCGGCCAATGCCTATATCCTAGCGCGCCAGCTCGGTGGTGATTCGGTCCTGATGGCCAATCTCATCAGCGTCATGACGGTCGTCGCCCTTGTTACCATGCCCCTCGCTATCTGGTTTTTGGGCTGACGCTTGCCCGCCAGCCCCGCGCCGCCTATAAGCCCGTGCTCAGATGAACGCTGAACGCCCTTCCCTGTCGTCCCGCCACCTGCTTGGCGCCGAACAGCTTTCGGTCGCTGATGTCAAAGCCCTTCTTGATCGCGCCGAGGACTATGTTGTCCTAAACAGGTCATCCGACAAAAAGAGCGCAGCACTGAAGGGCCTTACCCTCATCAATCTGTTTTTCGAACCGTCAACACGAACCCAGAGCTCTTTCGAACTCGCGGCCAAGCGGCTTGGTGCAGACGTCCTCAACATGGCAGTGCGGACCTCATCGGTCAGCAAGGGCGAAACTCTGCTCGATACGGCCACCACCCTCAATGCGATGCGGCCCGATATACTGATCGTACGGCATCAGGATTCGGGAGCTGCCGAATTGCTCTCGCACAAGGTCGACTGCTGCGTGGTCAATGCCGGTGACGGCGCCCATGAACATCCCACCCAGGCATTGCTGGATGCCCTAACAATTCGTCGCCACTGCGGCCGCTTCGAAGGCCTCGTGGTTGCGATATGTGGTGACGTGCTGCACAGTCGTGTGGCCAGATCCAACATTTATCTGCTGTCAAAGCTTGGCGCCCGCGTCCGCCTGATCGCACCGCGCACGCTATTGCCGGCCCATGCGGAGCGCTTTGGCGTTGAGATCTGTTCCGATATGCGCGAAGGCCTTCACGGCGTGGATATCGTGATGATGCTGCGTCTGCAGCTGGAGCGCATGGAAGGAGCGTTTGTTCCGTCCACCCGGGAATATTTCCGCTTCTTCGGCCTGGATCGCGAAAAGCTTGGCTTTGCCAAGCCCGGCGCACTCGTGATGCATCCCGGCCCGATGAATCGGGGCGTCGAAATTGACTCGGCCATCGCCGACGACGTCGAGGTCAGCCTCATCCAGGAACAGGTGGAGATGGGTGTCGCCATTCGCATGGCAGTCCTTGATGCGCTGGCGCACGGCCTGGAGCAGCGACGGGGAAATCTGCCATGAGCGCCCGTCTTGCCTTCATCAATGCCCGGTTGGTGGATCCGGCAAGCGGGTATGACATGCCGGGCGCGCTGATCGTGGAAGATGGCCGCATTTGCGACTTCGGAACAAAGCTTTCGCCCGCTGCTCTGGCAGATTGTGAGCACATTGACTGTCAAGGTGCGGTGCTGGCGCCGGGGCTTATCGACATGCGCGTGTTTACGGGTGAGCCGGGCAGCGAGCATCGCGAAACGTTGCAATCGGCAAGCGAGGCGGCCGCCGCTGGTGGCGTGACCACGATTGTCGTCATGCCGAAGACCCAACCGGTGATCGATGAGCCCTCGCTGGTGGATTTTTTGAAACGCCGGGCGGCCGCGACAGCCTGCGTGCGGGTTCTGCCGACCGCAGCACTGACCCGTCATCTGGACGGCGAGACCATGACCGAAATCGGGCTCCTGCGCGAGGCCGGAGCGCTCGCTTTTACGGATGCCGACAAGACTATCGCCAATACCCGCGTCCTGCGTCGCGCACTTGCCTATGCTGCAAATTTTGATGCGCTGGTCATAGGCCATGCCGAAGATCCGGATCTGTCAGCCAGCGCAGCAGTGACCGAGGGCGAATTTGCGACCCGGCTCGGCCTTCCTGCCGCGCCGGCCATGGCGGAAACCATGATTGTCGAGCGCGACATCCGCCTCGTTGAACTCACCGGAGTGCGCTATCACTTTGGTCAGATTTCCACGCGCGCTTCACTTGACGCGATCGCCAAAGCCAAACAGCGCGGCCTGCCCATCACCTGTGGGGTCTCTGCCCATCACCTTGCGCTCAACGAACTTGATATCGGCGCCTATCAGACATTCCGCAAGGTGAAGCCGCCCTTGCGCAGCGAGGACGATCGAGCCGCGATGGTTGAAGGCCTGGCTGCGGGCATCATCGACGTGGTGGTCTCAAGCCATGATCCCCAAGCCGCAGACACCAAGCGGCTGCCCTTCGCCCAGGCAGCTTTCGGTGGCGTCGGGCTGGAAACGCTCCTGTCCGCAGTGTTGGCGCTTTACCACGACGGGCATGTCAGCCTCTCGCACGCGCTCCACAAGGTGACGGTGGCACCAGCACAGCTGCTCGGCCTTGACACAGGACGGCTAGTCCGCGGCGCACCTGCCGATCTCATGGTAGTGGATCCGGACATGCCGTGGGTCGTGGACTCGCATCTGCTGCGCTCGCGCGCACGCAACACGCCGTTCGACGGGCGGCGCATGCAGGGGCAGGTCAGGATGACCTTTGTCGATGGCAAAAAGGTCTTTCAGCGGGTGGGGAGCTGACGAATGGGCGCTACAGATCTTTTTGCGCATGCAGGGACAGCGCTGATCGCTGCGACCGTTGTCGGCTACCTGTTGGGGTCAGTGCCCTTCGGATTGATGTTCACCCGTCTCGCAGGTGCCGGGGACGTCCGCAAGATAGGCTCGGGCAATATCGGGGCCACCAATGTCCTGCGCACCGGTAAGAAATGGGCCGCCGCCGCAACCTTCGTCTGCGACGCCCTGAAAGGTGCCGCCGCCGTCCTGCTTGTACGTGCAGGATGGGGCCATCTGGCAGAACTTGTCGCCGGGTTCGCCGCGATCGTTGGACACATGTTTCCCGTGTGGCTGGGATTTAAGGGCGGCAAAGGCGTCTCAACCTTTTTTGGGGTGATGTTTGCCCTCTTCTGGCCAGCCGGGCTTTTGGCCGGGGCCACCTGGATTGCTATGGCGTTCGCCTTGCGGATTTCGTCGCTTTCGGCGCTCACCGCGACGGCATTGACACCCGCTTATATGCTGGCCTTTGGGCGACGAGACGAGGCAGCTTTCGCTGCAGCGGTCGCCATACTCATCTGGGTAATGCACCGGGCCAATATTGCGCGCCTGCTGCGTGGCACCGAGCCGCGCATCGGCCGACGCGAGACCTAGCGCTCGTCCGAAGCCTGTCCGGATGCCTTGAGCGAAGCGTAAAACAGCACACCGATGAAGCTCAAAAAGCCGAAAATCACCAACCCCAGATAGGCTTCCGTGCCGGTCGTCATGATGTGCCTCCGATTCCTGTGACGACACCAAAGTGCAGAAACCGGCGGCAGGCGACCCGACAAAGCGTCGCGGGGTCTAGTCTCCCCCTCCCGGGGCGCGGTGGGCGGCATAGGCGAGGACAATCCCAAAAAGTACAAACGCCACAATCACCATGCCAAGGTAATACCATTCGCCGCTGCTCATTGTGCCCTCTGCCTGAACGCTCCGGCAGTACTGTGCGGGCTGGGGAACTCGGGAACTTTGACCGGGATCAATCTGCCGGAGGCGGGTACCAGCGGCAAAGCACGGGGGCCTGTGGCGCCCCGCCGCACCTGATATGAGGTGGACGGTGGATGTTTTGCCTCCAGGACCCGCACTTCCAGCCAGCGGCGTGGCGCCGGACTCCTAACGCCGCTTTACAACTTAAAGTATAATTCATTAGAGATTTATCGTCTTATACTACCTAAAGTGTATGAGGGTTCATGTCCGGGGCGTTGACACCCCTCCGCCGCTTCGCACAGTGTCCCGCTCCCCGAACCACCCTCCTGCCTGCCCTGTGGCTGGCCGGACCTGTCACTGACCCCGCATGAACGTTCTCGTCGTCGAATCTCCGGCCAAGGCCAAGACCATCAACAAATATCTGGGCTCGGGATACAAAGTCCTGGCCAGCTTCGGGCATATCCGCGATCTGCCGGCCAAGGACGGCTCGGTGCGGCCCGACGAAGACTTTGCCATGAGTTGGGAAGTCGATGGCCGCGCACAGAAGCGGATCAAGGACATCGCCGATGCGGTCAAGACCGCCGACAAGCTGATACTCGCCACCGACCCTGACCGCGAGGGTGAAGCCATATCCTGGCATGTGCTCGAGGTTCTCCGCGCCCGGCATGCCCTGAAGGACAAGCCCGTCGAGCGCGTCGTCTTCAATGCCATTACCAAGAGTGCCGTCCTCGACGCGATCGCCCACCCGCGGCAGATCAACGAGGAACTGGTTGATGCCTATCTTGCACGTCGGGCGCTCGACTATCTCGTCGGCTTCAACCTGTCACCGGTACTGTGGCGCAAACTTCCCGGTGCACGTTCCGCAGGCCGCGTGCAATCAGTCGCCTTGCGTCTGATCTGCGAGCGTGAAGCAGAGATCGAAGCCTTCAGGCCCCAGGAGTACTGGACCGTCGACGCCGACATGCTGGCTGAGGCCGGATCCTTCACCGCGCACCTGACGCACCTGGACGGCAAGAAACTTGATCGGCTTGGCTTGGGCTCGAAGGCGCAAGCTGATGACGCAGTGCGCGCGATCAATGCCCAGAGCTTTCGGGTTGGCAGCGTCGAGCGTAAGCCCGTCAAGCGCCACCCTGCGCCGCCCTTCATCACCTCCACCTTGCAAATGGAGGCATCGCGCAAACTCGGTTTTGCCGCCAAGCGCACCATGCAGATCGCGCAGGCTCTCTATGAGGGTGTGGATCTGGACGGGGAAACTGTTGGTCTGATCACCTATATGCGAACTGACGGCGTGCAGATGGCGGGCGAAGCGATCTCCGAAGCCCGCGCGCTGATCGGGCGCAATTATGGCGATCGCTACCTGCCGAAGGCTCCACGGGTTTACACCTCCAAAGCCAAGAACGCGCAGGAAGCTCACGAGGCTATCCGTCCGACCAGCTTTGCTCGGCTACCAGAACAGGTGCGGCGCCATCTTGATGCGGACCAGGCCAAACTCTACGAGTTGATCTGGAAGCGCGCCATCGCCAGTCAGATGGAGTCTGCCGAACTCGAGCGTACCACGGTGGATGCCGTAAGTGGCGATCGCAAGATCGTGCTGCGTGCGAGCGGCTCGGTTACCCTCTTTGATGGCTTCCTCACGCTCTATCAGGAAGGCAAGGATGACGAATCCGATGAAGACGGTGCGCGCCTTCCCCCTGTCAAAGAAGGCGAAGGCCTGAAGGTCGACCGCCTGCTTCCGGCACAGCATTTTACCGAACCGCCTCCGCGTTACTCCGAAGCAAGTCTGGTACGCAAGCTCGAAGAGCTGGGTATCGGCCGGCCTTCGACCTACGCCTCGATTCTGTCGACCTTGCGCGAACGCGCTTATGTGCGGATGGACAAGAACCGCTTCATCCCGGAAGACAAGGGCCGCCTTGTCACCAGCTTCCTCAGTAGCTTCTTCGGCCATTACGTCGAGTATGGCTTCACCGCAGATCTCGAGGAGAGGCTTGACGAGGTCTCCGCCGGCACGCTGGGCTGGAAGGCCTTGCTCCGCGACTTCTGGAGCGGATTTTCGGCCGCCATCGCCGAAACCAAGGATCTCAAGATTTCGGACGTCATTCACGCCCTCAACGAGATACTGGGACCGCATATCTTCCCGGTCTCCAGACCCGGAGAAGATCCGCGCCGCTGTCCGTCGTGCGATAACGGCGAGCTCTCGCTCAAGCTAGGAAAATTTGGCGCCTTCGTCGGATGCTCCAATTACCCGCAATGCCGCTACACCCGTCAGCTTGGACAGAGCGCAGAGGAAGCCGGCGATGGGCAGCCCAAGGAACTGGGCACCGACCCGCAAACCGATGAACCGATCACCTTGCGCGTGGGTCGCTTCGGACCCTTCGTGCAGCGCGGGGATGGCGACAAGCCAAAGCGTGCCGGTATTCCCAAAGGGGTTGATGCCAGCGACGTCGATCTCGAATATGCGTTGAAATTACTTGCCCTTCCCCGCGACATCGGGGCTCATCCTGAGACAGGCAAGGAGATCAAGGCCAATTTTGGTCGCTTCGGACCCTATGTCGTTCACGACGGACAATATGCGTCGCTCGAAAGCGCCGAGGACGTCTTCACCATCGGTCTGAACCGGGCCGTCACCCTGATTGCAGAAAAGAAGGCGCGCGCTCCGTCCCGGCGCGGGCCCGAACCGCTGAAGGAACTAGGTCCGCATCCGCAGTCAGGCGTACCCATCAAGCTCATGCGCGGGCGTTTCGGGCCTTATGTAACCGACGGAAAGACCAATGCCACTGTCCCCAAGCAGACAGATCCTTTGAGTCTCGACCTTCAGGGGGCAGTTGAACTCATTGATGCGCGTGCCGCCAAGGGCGGGACCACCACGGCGCGCAAGAAGACCCGTGCGAAATCTGAGTCACCGAGCGCAGCGCCGCGCAAGAAGAAGCCAGCTCCGGCACGAAAAGCCAAATCTGCCCCCAAAGGCAAGACAGACAACAAGAAGACTGCAACCGGAAAGGCCCTGCGTAGCGTGAAGGGTAGTTCAAAGGCCTCAACCAAAAAGGCTGCGGCAGGAGGATAGCTTGGCGCGCAAAAGCAAGGATCGCGCTTCGCCGCCTGTCGACAAGGCGCGCGTCCTTGAATTGCTGTCCCTCCATCCTGGTTATGGCAAACGTGAAGTTGCCCGCGACCTTGGACTGAAAGGTGCAGAGCGCATTGCGCTCAAGCGCATCCTGCACGAACTCGAAGACGAAGGTGCGATCGAACGCGGCGGAGGCAGGAGCTTTATCAAGGCCGGCGGACTCCCCCCGGTCGGGGTCCTTGAAATTGTGGGTCAGGATGCTGATGGCGAATTGCTCGCACGCCCGCAGCACTGGGATCTTGAAACCGCACCGCCGCGCATCCTGGTGCTTCCCGGCCGCGACGATACCGGACCTGCGCTCGGTATCGGCGAACGTATCCTCGCACACCTGCGTGAAGCCGAAGACGGCTACGAAGCCCGGCTGATCAAACGCCTGGGAGCAAGCGTCCATCGCCTCCTCGGAGTCTATCACGCCGGGCCACGCGGAGTAGGGCGCATCGCGCCGATCGACCGCAAAAGCAAATATGAACTCGTCGTCGCGGAAAAGGATGCTGGTGGCGCACGTTCCAACGAACTCGTGATGGCCGAGCCCTTGGCGGGACGGGTTCAGGGCGTACCACGCGCCCGGGTGGTTGAGCTACTGGGCTCGATGAGCGAACCCAGAACCGTAAGTCTCATAGCCATCCACGCGCACAATATTCCGACCGAATTTCCCAAAGAAGCAATCGACGAGGCCACCGGTGCCAAAGCCGTGGGCCTCAAGGGACGCACGGACCTGCGCGCGATCCCCTTTGTCACGATCGATCCTGAGGATGCGCGCGATCACGACGATGCGGTCTGGGCTGGTCCCGATCCCGATCCGAACAATTCCGGCGGCCATGTGGTCGCGGTGGCGATCGCCGATGTCGCGCACTATGTCAGGCCTGGCTCGGCTCTCGACCGTGAAGCCTTCAAGCGCGGCAATTCCGCGTATTTTCCAGACCGCGTGGTCCCCATGCTGCCAGAGGAGCTGTCTGCCGATCTGTGCTCGCTGCACGAGGGTGTCGACCGACCCTGCCTTGCTGTGCGCATGGTGTTCCGCGCGGACGGGCGTAAACTGCGCCATGAATTCTTTCGTGGCCTGATGAAGTCAGCCGCGTCCTTGACCTACCGCCAGGCGCAGCGCGCCTTTGACGGGCATCTCGACGGGCTGCCCGAGGGTTTGCACGCGACCATGCGTGACCTGTGGCAGGCCTATCACTGCCTCGCCCGCGCACGCGTAGAGCGCGATCCGCTTGATCTTGATCTGCCGGAGCGACGCATCGTGCTAGGCGATGACGGCAGGATCAGTTCCATCGCGTTTCGCGAGCGACTGGAATCCATGCGCCTGATCGAGGAGTTCATGATCCTCGCCAACGTCAGCGCCGCCGAGACATTGGAAAAACATCGCATTTCGCCGATCTATCGCGTGCATGAAGCGCCCTCCCTCGAGAAGGTTCATGCCTTCGCCGATTACCTGCGCACCATAGGCATCAAGTTCGCCAAGGGTCAGGTGGTCAAGCCCAGCACATTCAATCGCATTCTCAGCGCGACCAGAAGCGGCCCCCATGAGGCTGTGCTGAACGAAGTGATCCTGCGCACGCAGTCGCAGGCCATCTATGCACCGGACAATATCGGGCATTTCGGACTCAATCTCTCTCATTATGCGCATTTTACTTCACCTATTCGCCGGTATGCGGATCTCGTCGTGCACCGTGGCCTCATTCGTGCGCTCAACTTCGGCAGGGATGGACTGACCGACCGTGACGTCTCACGCCTTGGTGAGATCGCCGAGCATATTTCGATGACCGAACGCCGGGCCATGGCAGCCGAACGTGATTCCGTCGATCGTTATGTTGCGGCCTTCATGGAAGAGCGCGTTGGCGCGAGCTTTGCCGCCCGCATTACCGGCGTCACCCGGTTTGGACTGTTTGTACGCCTCGCAGACACCGGTGCGGAAGGTCTCGTGCCCGTGCGCACGCTTGGCTTTGAATATTTCCATCACGACGAACGGCAGCATGCATTGGTCGGTGACCTCAGTCGCACGAGCTATCGCCTGGGCGAAACCCTCACCGTCCGCCTCGTGGAGGCAGCGCCCCTGACAGGAGGACTGCGGTTCGAGGTCGTCGCCGATGAAACGGCGCGGACAAGCCACAAACCACCGCCAAGGTCCGGACCCAAGGCGGCGAAGAGCAGGAAGCGGTCCCGGTCGCGCCCGGGTCGGGGCTAAGGCCGATTCCGGCTGGACCACCCACCCGCCCTCTTGCCATAAACACTCATGAACAAATCCGATCCCATAACCAGCATGTTCGACAAGGACGACGTGATCGTCCCCAAGCAGCTGCGTCCCAAGGACGCCGCAACATTGATACTCGTGCGCCGCGCACGCGAAGGCGTGCGCGTCCTGATGGGTCAGCGTCATGGCAACATGGCATTCATGGCGGGAAAATACGTGTTTCCTGGCGGGCGGATGGATCCTTGCGACCTGCGCCTCCTCTCCGGCAGCGTTCTGAGGACAAGCGAAGCCACGAAGCTGGGGCCCAAGGGACGCGGGCTCGCCCTGGCGGCGATCCGCGAGACCTTCGAGGAAACCGGAATCCTGGTCGGCCGGCAGCAGGCTGACACCCCGCGCACACGGGCCCAGAGCTGGGCCCGCTTCTTCGCGCACGGTGTGGTGCCGGACCTCTCGCAGCTGACCTTTATCGGCCGCGCCATCACGCCGCCCAACCGGACCCGGCGTTTCGATGCACGCTTTTTCATGGCCGATGCCAGCGCTATTGCGCGCGAACGGGCGCGCGAAAGCGACGAACTTCTCACACCCTGCTGGGTAACTCTCGCTGAAGCCCGCGCACTTGATCTGCCGTCGATTACGCGGCGCATGCTCGACGAAGTGGAGGCGCGCGCCAGCGGTGAGGTCGATCGCCCTATCCCCTTCTTCCGCTTCCGCAACGGCAAGGCCCTGGTCGAGTCTCTGTGAGCGCGCCCCGCAAAGGCCTCATCTCGATCCTCATGACCATCAGCGTCTATGGCATTGGCATGGGGCTGACCTTGCCGCTTCTTAGCCTCACACTCGAGCGCATGGGCGTCTCGGGCACGCTCAATGGGCTCAACCTCGCAACCGGCGGTCTTGCGGCGCTGCTTGTCACGCCACTGATGCCAGCCGGGATCGCGCGCCTGGGTGCGGCTCAGTTCATGGCTGCAGCGCTGTTGCTCGCCGCGGCAGCGTTGATCTGCCTGTACCTTGCGTCTTCGCTGTGGGCGTGGTTTCCGATCCGCTTTGTGCTGTCGGCGAGCCTGAACGGGCTCTTCGTTGCCACCGAATTCTGGATCAATGCCATCGCCGAAGAGCACAATCGCGGCCGTTACGTGGCACTCTACTCCGTCTGTCTGACCGGCAGCTATGCTCTGGGTCCGGTATTGCTGCAGGCCATCGGCACGCAAGGTCTTGCTCCCTTTGCAGGTGGCGCTGCTCTCCTCCTTGCGGCCATCCTGCCCATCGCGCTCGCCCGCAAAGACGCCCCCAGGACTGAGGCCGCCGCCGGCCATCGCGCCGTCTTCGCCATCCTGAAGGACGCGCCCGTCGCGTTCGGCGCCGCAGCCGTGTTTGGCGCCATCGATGTGGGCATGGCGGGGCTGTTGCCGGTCTATGCCGTGCGCCAGGGCTATAGCGATGGTCATGCAGCTCTGGCGGTGTCAGCGCTGTCCCTGGGGGCACTGCTGTTGCAGTTTCCCTTGGGCTGGCTTGCCGACCGCATGCCGCGCCAGCGACTTCTGGTGCTGTGTGCTGCCAGCGGGGTGATCGGTGCGGTTCTGACGCCCTTCGCGGTAAGGAGCCCCCTTGCCTTCTACCTCGTCCTCATCGGCTGGGGTGGCATCGTGCTCGGCATTTACTCGGTGGCGCTGACCCTTCTGGGCGAGCGCTTTTCCGGTCCGTCCATGGCCACGGCCAATGCCGCCTTCGTGATGTCTTACTGTCTGGGCCTGCTGGGCGGTCCTGCGCTCGAAGGCGCGGCCCTACAGGCATGGAATCCCCAGGGGCTGATCGTGGTTCTGGGCGCCATCTGCGCCGGCTATCTCGGCTTTTTACTCCTGCGCCCTGCCGGCACGGTCTAAGCCATCGACATGGGCCATGACCCGCTCGATGCGTCGATCTGGCACCAGCCAGACCAGGGCTACGAGCCCGTAGATACCGACGGCGACCAGGGGCAGCCATGGCGCCACCACGATGGCCGCAAGGTAGAGGCCGAGTGAGGCCTTGTCCTTGACACCGGCACCCAGCGCCTCGGCAAGGTAGGCATGCTCACGCCGGCGGCGCAGAATCGCCCGCTCCAGCAGCAGGTAAGCGACGGCACACAGAAACAGCAGCACCCCATAGACGATGGTTGGCAGCGGGGCGAGAAAGTGGCGGCCCTGCCAGGCAGTGGCCACCGGCACCAGCGACAGCCAGAACAGAAGATTGGCATTGGCCCACAGGATCAGACCATCGACCCGGCGCACCAGCTGGAACATGTGGTGGTGGTTGTTCCAGTAGATGGCAACATAGAGGAAGCTCAGGACATAGGCGACAAAGCCGGGCAGGATCTGACCGAGGTCTGCAAGGCCGACGCCAGCGGGCAGTTTCAGTTCCAGGACCATGATGGTGATGACGATGGCGATCACCCCGTCGGTGAATGCCGTCAGCCGTGCCGTACCCATGGGTCCTGCCCTAGCGATCCGCCCTCACGGTGGGGCGAAAGCGCCCGCTTGACAAGCGGGCGCGCCTGGGTAGCTTACGCCCCCTTCGGCACCTGTTTCGGAAAGATGGCCCCATGGCGAAGCCCACCACGGCGAAGATCAGATTGAACAGCTCGGGCGATACCGGGTTCTTCTATGTCACCAAGAAGAACACCCGCACCATGACCGAGAAATTCTCGATCAAGAAGTATGATCCCGTGCTGCGCAAACACGTGGAATTCAAGGAAGGCAAGATCAAGTAGGTCTTTTGCCCGAGCGGACACGAGCCCCGCC